>DAINRZ010000527.1:0-3075 GCA_036741575.1 Kapaibacterium sp. (SeqCode) | reverse complement strand
TATAAACGCATCTTCTTTAGGTGCATTTTTGTCGATATATTGCCTGTAAAGTACTTCATTCTCCGGGTCGGCCGGGTATCTCAGGTTGAATGACTGAGAAAATAAACTGCCGCAAATGCTAATAGAAATAACAAGAATAAGTGCATATTTTATCTTCTTTATCATTTTAGTTTTGCCCAAAAATTCATCAAATATCTATCTTTAAATTTTAAATTCACTTTATTTTTATTTAATATCGACAATGCAAATACGATACCATAGTTTATTTTTTAAATTTATATATGCAATTTTTTTTCAATTTATGTAAATTTTTACTCAATTTAAAGAAATTATTAAATAATTTTCATTTATGTCAGCAGTTTAGGAAAAAGTCGATTTCTTCTTCGGTTAGTAAGCGTGCATGAATATTGTGCAACTCTATTACAGTTTTCCGTATTTCGCGAGTAAAAATTTTCGATTTTCCAAATAATTCCCAGAAAACGAGCAGGTTTTCGATGGTTTTTTCGAATCCCCATCCTTTGGGTAGCTTTTCCCTGTTCGAATTGTCGTGCATTGAATTCAGCCCTAATTCTTCGCCGGACATAGCAGTAAAGTGCTTTATCATACAATCGGCCCTCTGTGCTTCAATATATAAATATACTTCCAGTTGTTCATCATCGAGGCTGCATAAGAAATTTTTAAAACCAGGATCTCTGTTTTTCATTAATAGTGCTTGCTTGGCAGATTCAATTTCGGTTTTTCTTTTTTGATTCATTTAAATTTACATTAAAAAATATCAATACCCGTATTCTTTATCAATAAAAATAATCAAAAAAATTGAGACAAAAGTGTCTCTTATGTGTCATTATAATTTGTAAAGAGTACAATTTTTCTGAAAGTTATTTATGAAGGTATTGATAGTTACTTTCTGCTTGTTTATTCATACAATACTGGCTGCCGGCGGGCCTAAATATAACGACATTTGGTACTTTGGGTTAGGTGCGGGGCTGGATTTCCGCAGTGGAGCGCCAAAAGTATTAACAGACGGAGTCATAGATACTTGGGAAGGGTGCGATGTAATCTGCGATGCTGCAGGCAACCTTTTATTTTATTCAAACGGCGTATCCGTATGGGACAGGACTCACCGCGAAATGCCCAACGGCAATGGTTTGAAAGGGAACCTATCCTCTACACAATCATGCATAATTATTCCCAAGCCTGGCGACGATTCTACTTATTATATTTTTACAACATCGGATTATTCTCGTTATGACGGATTTAACTATAGCATAGTTGATTTGAGGTTGAACGGAGGTTTTGGTGGTGTTTCAATAAAAAATGTGTCGCTTCTCGATGATGTTCCTGAGAAAGTTACTGTTATTAAGCACAATAATAATAAAGACTACTGGATACTAACACACAAATGGGAATCCGACGAATTCTTAGCATATCTGGTCACTTCTGAGTCTATTATTTCGAATGTGGTTACTACAAAAATCGGATCTGTTATCGGAGGGTATCAGTCAAACAAAGTAGGGTGTATTAAGGCAAATGCCGAGGGGAATAAGGTGTCAATTGTATCGCTTGAAAACCCGTTTATCGAATTTTTTAGTTTCGATAATAAAACCGGCAAGCTTGCCAATGCCAGAAAACTTGAGTCTCCATTTTTCAAAGGGGCATATTGCCTTGAGTTTTCTCCGGATAGTAAAAAACTTTACCTCAGTATATATGGTGGAAGCGTATCGAGCCTATATCAGTTGGATTTAACATATCCAAATGATTATGAAATCGTTAACAATATGGTTAATTTGTCATTCGAGCCGACTGCATACTACTATGGTACATTACAACTTGCACCTGATGGTAAAATCTATGTTGCTCAGTACAACACGGATTACCTTGGAGTAATTAATAATCCGGATGCAGCAGGGCTGGCATGTAATTTTGTCCGTGAAGGGATTTTTCTTAACGGAAAGAAAAGTAAATTCGGCTTGCCGCAATCGATACAAACAATGCGCCCGCCAGAAGTAAATTATATTTTTGACAATCCTGTATGCCTCGGTGGCACGATCCGACTGGCAGCAGACAGTATCTTCAGGCTTACATATCAGTGGACAGGGCCTGGCGGATTCATGGCAAATACAAGAACAGCAGCATTGGATAATGTAACATTGGCAAACGAAGGAGAATACCGGCTCGAAATAATCGATTCAAATGGTGTTACTAACCTATATACTTTTAATATCGATGTTATCGAGAACAGATTCGAGGTTAATAATGCCACCGATAGCGATTTTGGAGCTACCTGCCCCGGAGATATTGCCGATAAAACTTTTTTTGTCGAGAATAAAGGCTCGGATCCGATAAGGCTTGAATCTGTTACTTTCCAAAACTCTACAGGTGTTTTCAGTTTTAAATCCGTGCCTCTATTAGGAACTGAACTAAAACCGGGCGACATTGCTGATATCACGATCTCATTTTTGCCCTATGATATCAGGAATTACGACGATGTGGTTATTATTAAATCAGCCAATCCATGCAGCAGCGAGTTTATATTCCCCATAAAAGCATCCGGCAATGACAAAACGACTATTTTTATTCCAGATACTAACTGCACAGCAGGCGATAATAATTTTAGTATTCCTGTATATGCCCGGCTTGGATGTTCCGATGCAATATCGGGAGCAATGTCGTTCGAGGCTGAAATACAAATAAATCCCGATGCCTTTTCACTTTCGGAAAATAATGATTTTGTGAACAGCCAAAAAGTAGAAAATGGTAAACTTAAAATAAACATTAGTGCAGATAATATCAGACTGAACTCAAAGTTATCAAGAATAGCCGAATTAAATGGAGCAATACTTTTGCCTGTTTCAAGTATTACACCTGTCGATATTACTTCCTTCAGATGGACCAATAATTCAATAGAGTTCGACACAAACGGCGGCAGCCTGATAATAACCGGCGACTGCCTGTTCGATACAAAGAAGGTATCGAACCAGAATCCAGGATTGTGTCCACCCGCCGTGACCTGCTGCCGCCGGCCATCGCCGAGGAGCTCGCGCGCCTGCAGGACCGGGTCCCCCCGTTCTCCAG
>DAINRZ010000526.1:0-3077 GCA_036741575.1 Kapaibacterium sp. (SeqCode) | reverse complement strand
AACATTATGCACACGAATAATATCGCCGCCGAAACGCGGCAGCAGAGCATGGTACATTGCCGTCGCAAAATCCCTGTCGGCAGGAGTTTCGATGCCAAGCGTTTTGCCGATAAAGGACTTCCTGGAAATACCCAGAAGCAATGGGACGCCAAGCTTACTGAAGTATTCTGTATTCCTAAGCAATTCCTGGTTGTGTTCAACTGTTTTACCGAATCCAATGCCAATATCAGCAATGATATTTTTTACACCTAAGGATTTCGCACGCTGAACTCTTGAATTTAGGAAATCAAATACCTCGTGCACTACATTGCTGTAAACCGGGTTTGCCTGCATAGTTCGAGGAGTGCCCTGCATATGCATAAGTATCAGTGCCGAAGAACTTTCGGCTGCCAGTGCGGCAAGCCTTTCGTCGAAACTGAGTCCGCTTATGTCGTTTATTATAAGGGCTCCGGCGGCAACGGCACTGTGTGCCACTTCGTATTTCGTAGTATCTATAGAGATTAGGGCTTCGGGTTTATGTTTAATTATTCCCTCTATTACGGGTATCACCCTAGTTATTTCTTCTTCGGCTGCCACTCCGGGTGCACCCGGCCTGGTGCTTTCGCCGCCGATATCGATAATATCTGCCCCGTCATCAATCAACTTCAGGCCCTGTTCAATTGCTTGCTGCTTATCGTAAAACAGCCCACCGTCCGAAAATGAATCGGGTGTAACATTGAGTATTCCCATTATCAGCGGGAATTCGCATTCTTTCCTGACAAAATCCATTTATTTGATTAACTTATTCATAAATATATTCAAAACTATGAAGAACATTAGCATGAAAACAAGAAATGAATAGTTATCAAAATTAATTTATTTTCATTATCCTAAACCTTGAATTACATTAGCCGAAAACTTTCTTACAGTTAATGAACAATTTATATGGGTAAAACAAAATGACTAAAATGATAAACATAGCCTTAGCAACTATAAGCGGCGCGGTTATCATTTTATTTTTGTACTACCTTAATTTGTTCGGAATGCCCCTGTTCGATTTCTCATCGCATAGTTACCTGGTATCTTACTTCCTTGTTTCGTGTATTATAATGGCAATTAAAACAATAAGCGGCAGCCATGCAGAGCAAGCAAACAAAGCCCTGGCGGTATGGCGGCTCGAGGGCAACGGCCTTAAAAGTTTCGTCGGCAACGAGTACCAAACAAAGAAACTCCTTAGTAAAGTCCTTTTAGGATTTGTGGCCGTTCTGATAGCAGTATCGGCATATCCCCTTGCAACATCTGAGTCGTTCGAAGTTACTGCCTTAGTACTATCGGTTTACGGGCTTGCAGCAGTAGCCGCGTTTTTCTTTAAATCAAGCACTGATAAATCAGCACAGAGGGCAGAAAAAGCAGAATCCTGCGATATAATTATAACAGCCAAAAGCGTAATAGCAGACGGAAAAGTAAAGCACACCTGGAACGATTTTGCAAACGAGCTCGTCAGTGCCGACGTTGTGAACGATGGCAGCAGCGACGGGGCCCTCTCAATACTCTACAGGAGATACGGCAAGCGTGTTTTCTCTGTTCAAATACCAGTCCCTTCCGGCAAGCGTGCCGAAGCAACGGAAGCAGCCTCTGCGCTGAAAGCACATATCAGGTGGTAAAAATTGCCTCCTATTCTTAAAAGTCATAAGCAGTCCAATACCCAAAATATTTGTTGTTTTCATTATCGTAAACAATTTATCCTTGTATTTTTTGTCAACAATGAATAAATTTGGCAAAAAAAAAGGAAATATAATGCTGAAATCAATACATATTAAAGGGTTGTTTAAGCAGTTTGATTATGATATTTACCTGAAAGATGAAGGTATCACAATTTTAACCGGGCCAAACGGTTATGGAAAAACTACTATCCTAAAAGTCTTGGATTCAATTTCAAGAAGAAATAACATTTTTCTTTTAAAATTGCAGTTTGAGTCTATGATATTTAAATTTGATGATTATGGTGACTTAGAGGTAAAAAAAGATATTGAAAATGTAATATTATCCCAAAATGAATATATTCACTCAGTAAGAGAAGTTTTACTAGAAAAGATCAATAGATTTAAACAAAAAGATAACTCCGAATTGGATTATACTGTAATAGAAGATGATATATATAGAAATAAGATGTTAACTAAAGTGTTAACTGGTGAATTCCCTTACGATGAGATTGACTTTTCATCATTAGAAAGAAACTTACATTTTATTGAAACTTGTTTCATTAAAGAGCAAAGATTGTTAAAGAAAATCTATCTGAATCCTGACCATTATTATGAGGAGAAAGTTCGATTTCAATTTAATGAAACAATCGATGAATATTCTAAAGAATTAATCGATAAAATAAGGGACGATTTTTCTCAATACTCACAGATAGCTCAAAGCCTTGATAGCAGTTATCCTAACAGGTTATTCGACGAAAAAGGTACTATTTCTGAAAAGGATTTTATTGATAGATTTAGTGAAATAAAAATTATTCAAAAGTCTTTAAATAAATACGGCTTATCAGTTGCAAAGGAAGAAAAACATCCAAATTGGACGAAACAAAATTCGAAAGCATTACTTGTGTATTTGAATGATACCGAACAGAAACTCAGCGTATTTAATGACTTACTGACGAGACTGGATTTATTTACAGAAATATTGAACAAGAAAAGCTTTACAAATAAGACTATTGAAATAAATAGAGAGAAGGGATTAGTCCTAAAATCGAAAGATGAAAAGAACCTGACATTAACGGACTTATCTTCGGGAGAGCAGCAAGAAGTAGTCTTCCTTTATGAGTTGTTATTCAGGGCTAAGCCCGGCACATTAGTTTTGTTTGATGAACCGGAAATTTCATTGCATGTAGCATGGCAAAAAGAATTTCTGGACGACCTGAAAAAGATTACCGATTTACAAAAACTTAATGTTATCGTTGCAACACATTCGCCCCAGATTATTAACCAACATTGGGATTGGGTTGTCGATTTAGAGGAAATTGTAAATGAAACAGTATCTTGACGGATATACAAAAGCTAACGAAATACTTCTCGAGTTAAGGCATCCCAAAACAAAAG
>DAINRZ010000525.1:0-3077 GCA_036741575.1 Kapaibacterium sp. (SeqCode) | reverse complement strand
TTTCGTCCCTGTGGCAACTGTTGCACGATATCCTGAACAGGCTTACATGGTCCTTGTGATAGAACGTGACGAGCTTTCCTTTTTCGTACAATGTTTCATATACTATTTTATTGGGTTCCTGCATTGGCGGATGGTCCTTGCCGGCAATTTCCTTTTTTCTGGCTTCCAGCAGGGCCATCGAATTTTGATTCTTTGGCAGGTGGCAAGAGTTGCAGTCAGTCGAGTGAGTCCACTGCCTGTGGCAATTCATGCATTGCCTGTGGTAAGCGCCTTTCAGGTCAACCTTTCTGATATTGTCCCTTTGCCTGTCTTTTTCGTGGCATTTGCGGCAGGCAAGTATCGGGCCGGTAGTGTTATAATGGTGGCAGCCCTGGCATCCGTCGGACATCTCGGACATCTGCGCATGGAGCTTGTGCGAAAAAACGACAGCCCCGAACCTGACCGACATAGAATCGAGTGTAATGATATCGGGTGATTCGTCGGGTGAATGATGCACGGACACCATGCCCTCGCGAGGGCAATACGAAAGGCAGGGGTCTTCCTTTGTTGGATATTCGCAATCGTGACAGGTTTTGCAATTCAAATCCTGCATTTTGTGCGGTTTTGCTTTGGCTTTCCTGAAAAAGAAACCAGTGTTTCCGTCATCCTGTTTTATTGCAGGTTTTGCAGGCTCTTCTTTAACAATCTGGCCGTAAATAATCAGTATGCCCGAAAATAATAGCATCAGGCCAGAGGCAATTATTAGTTTTTTCATATTTCCTCCGCAATATTATTCCTGACAGTTTTGTTGTTGTTTTTTTTCTTGATACTAATAACAGGGAATATCATTACAAATGCCCTGTAAAGTAATATCAGTAACGCAACAAAGCCCAATGTCACCGATATTTCACCAAACGAGGGGATATAAGCGCCTTCGTTGTAGGGCGGTTTATAGGCAATTACAAAGTTGTTTATCCTGTTAATTACTACGCCGAAAATTACCAGAGCCGAAGCGGTAAATATCAAAGGCAGCGACTTCATTACCCGCTTAGTCAGGAACATTGCCAGGGGCAATATAACGCCGACAACCACTTCGATAATAAACATACCGCTTTGCAGGTTGAAATCGTATAGATATACGAATGTTTCCCTGATAAACATATCTCCAAGCTTGAAAGCAAGATATATAAAAAGTATCGGGGCAACCATATTGCCAAGTTTTTTTAGCAGCTTGGTTTCGGGTTGCAGCCTGAATGAACGCGAGGCCAGGTACGACTCGAAAATCACCATAGGGAAACCAACTGCAATTGCCGAGAGGAAAAATAGCAGCGGCAAAACCGGTGTTTGCCAGAGAGGGTGCATTTTTTCGCCTGCAATAACCATCAGCGTCCCTAACGACGACTGGTGGAGTGTGGATAAAACGACACCTGCTATAATGAAAATGAACATTGTCTTTGCTAAGGCTTTGTCCATTATTTTCAAAATAAAATTCAGCGGCTTATTTAGTAGCTTCAAAAAGCCGGGCATATTCACCTTATTCATGAACCTTTCAGTTACTATCGGCATAAATTCGATATAGAGCACTGTGAGGTATATCATTACGCAGATACCTACTTCGAACAATGCAGAATTGGGGTTTTGGTAAATTAGCGGATGCCAGATATAATACCATCTGCCGATATCGGAAACCACACCAAGTGCCACGAATGTGTAACCAAGCATTGCAGTAAGCAGGGCAGGCCTTACCAGGGCGTGAAAATCTTCTTTCATCATTATATGTCCAAGGGCTGCAGTGGTAAATCCGCCGGCAGCGAGGGCTACCCCGGTGGCAACGTCGATGCCTATCCAAATTCCCCAGGGGTAGTAGTTATCGAGATTAGTAACAGAACCGATTCCGAAAATAAACCTCATTGCAAGGAATACAAGGCCGTTCAGGGCAACCAGTATTAATACAATTACTCCGGGGGTAAAATAACCTCTTTGTTTGTTCTCTCCCGAAAGAGGCGAGGGCGCTAAATCGTGACTCATTTTATTCCTCCTCCTCTTCTATTTCTTTTCTTCGCTTATTAATCCACATAATAGCGCCAAGCATGGAATAAAACATCACTGGAGGCACAAAATAAGCAAAAATGCCGTGCTGTATTGCTTCTGAGACACCCGGAGCTGCCTTGTTGCTTAGTTTTGGGAATCCTATCTCGTAAAATTCTTTTCCGGCAAGGTAAATCCATGAGGTGCCGCCTACCTCGTGTTCTCCGTATATATGATTTATATACCTGTCGGGGTATCGTTTTATTTTGTCGCGCGCCAGCTTTATTATTTCCGAGCGCGGCCCGTACGACATTGCCTCGACAGGGCAAATATCGATACAGGCAGGCAATTTGTCTAATTTAGTCCTGTTAATGCAGAAATCGCATTTCCTTATTTCGGGCTGAATCGCTTTTTCGTATTCGAAAGTAGGCACCTGGAAGGGGCATGCCACCATACAATAGCGGCAGCCTATGCACTTATCGGTATTCCACACCACCGAGCCGTCGTCGTGCTTGTTGATAGCCCCAACAATACATGCCGATACACAAGCAGGTTTGTCGCAATGCATGCATTGTACCTTTACATTGATAGGCAGCAGCGGATTTTTGACGCATGGATATTCGTTAACTACTGTAAGCGCTTTATCGTCGGGCCTCCTTTGCTTTTTGAACACGGTGCGGTCGGCATAAGAATCGATTCCGTCGGTGGGAATATCATGTGCAACTTTGCAAGCCCATTCGCAATTGCGGCAGCCTACGCAAATAGTCGTATCGACAAGGACTCCCATCCTGTCTTCGGAAAGTATGTTTTCGGGGGCGCTGCGCGCCTGGTTCAGGCCGGCGGTAGCCGCCCCTGCACCGACAGCAATGGTTTTCAGGAATCCCCTTCGGGATTTATTATCATTTTTATTATCCATAAGCACCTCATTTATCTTTTATCTATCGCCAATCTATATTTATTCAGTATCGCCAATTCCAAAATTCCATATAAAACCGATTATCGTCTATAAAAGCAAATAATCCATTGCAAAATAGCTGTTTAGGGAGATTTATTATATTAAATATGAATAA
>DAINRZ010000524.1:0-3088 GCA_036741575.1 Kapaibacterium sp. (SeqCode) | reverse complement strand
CGTTATTATTATCCTGCCATATGCCGTCCAAAGGACCGGCAATACGACAAACGGTATTCTAATCCACGCAATTTACAATGGCCCGATGTTCATTTTGGTCGCAATTGGCGTGATAAAATGAAATGCATGATTGTGTCAAATAAAAGAAATTTCGTAGTATTCAAGAATAGTTACAACAGTATTATGAACAAAATGTATAAGCATCGGATACCACAAAGTGTTATATTTGTTCCTCAGATAGCCTAAAAATATACCGAAAGGGAAAATCCAAAGCATCGAAAAAAAGCTTATATGGATTATAGCAAAAAGAAATCCTGTAATCACAATTGTATTTTTTGCAGTTGTCAGCCGGAGCAGGTAGTTGAACAAAAAACCCCTGCAGGCCAGTTCTTCGAAAACAGGCGCCAGCAAAGCTGTAAAAACGAGAACAATATATACAGGGACATCGTACTGTTTCAAAATTAAAACATATGAGTAATCAACTTCGAAAAACCATTGGTTTATTAAACTGACTAAATGATATATAGCCAAAGCAAATGCTAATGACAGCGCAATCAACAATAATGCAGTTTTCAGTCGCAAAATGCCGGTTTTGTATAATGGGAGGAGCCCCCTGATGTTGAATGAAGCAAAAAGCAATGCTAATATTATGTCGATCACCTCGACGACGATTAACGATTCCAGAGTGTTATCAAATAATTCGGTAAATGTATATAATCCGGCAAAAATTGCCCTGATGATGAAATAAACAATAATCAAAGCCAGATAATTTGCCTGGGTTCCGGGTATTTCTTCTTTTAGGTAAGCGCCGCATTTCGGACAGAAATTTGCGTTTTCTTTCTGTTCATATCCGCATTTGCTGCAAATAATTCTAATACTTTCCATGTTATCGGGATTAAGCAGCTAAGTTATTTTTACCCGTGATATTTCTTGCCTCAAGCGCCGCCATAAGCCCCATAATTAGAAAAGTAATAATAATTGATTTTACCACAATGCTCTTGACTATTGTTGATGGGTCGGCAAAAGCATCCAAAATTCCAAAAAATACATAAACAATTAATGCAGTAAGCAATGCCGGAAAAGGCTTCTTTTTGCCATAAAGCGACAGGCCAAAAAAAACACAGGCTACAAACAGCGATATAATGGCAGCAATAATATTATCGCCAACAATAAAAAGGGCAATAGAGCCGATGAACTGAAATACTGAGACAACAATCAATGTAGTCCTGGCCCGTTTAATTTTCTTCTTTGTACGTTCCAAATCCCTTCCTGCCATTTCTCTATTGTAGAGGTACAAAGATTTTTCATCTTCGGTGCCTTTTTCGGGGAATCCGCAGTTAGGGCAGAATATGGCGTCGGTATTAATTGTAAAACTGCAATTTGAACATAAAATGCCGGTATTAACGGTATTTTCTTCCAGTGTGTTGCCGGTTATGTATTCCATAAAATCCTTATATTTTAAAAAAAGTAAATATAAAACATGTTTGCTGATATTTCCAACTAATAATTTTGAAAATAATCATACTATAGGCGTTAAGTATTATAAATCCGGGAAGTAATTTTTACTAATTAGGCCGGGCGAAATAATCAAAAATACAAAGGTTTGTTATGAAACACGTTGCAAAATCTATAATTATAATTTTAATAACTTTGCCTGTCCATGCAAAATTCATAGAATACGGGAATAATCAAAACTACATGGCCAACCAATGCATTGATTATTATGCTGTGCCTACTTTGCCGCCAGACAGTTCGGATACAAATCTGTTCCCCGGCCCTTCCCAAATTAATGCTGTCGAAATCAGGCGCAATATACAGTTCCAATACATTGATACCATGGATTATATTAATAATCTCGAAAAAAGAAAGAATTATGTACCGAATAATGAAAGCGAAGAAGATACTTCAATAAAAAACCGGGGCCTGCTATATTTTCTATTGGGAAATACTATGCTGGGTTCATTTTACTATGGCCCCGAACTGGCAGAAATACTGAAACCTGCCGGTTGCTTGCCCGAACACGCTTGTATTTTTGCCGCCGCCGCAAGCTTCTTGCTGCCTTACACACTAACAAGAAATATAAATGTTACCGAAGCCTCGGCCCACCTTTCGGTTTTTGGAGGGATTGCCGGAATATTTCACGGTTACTTGGTTTCGGAGCTATTGGGAATTACCGATATAAGCCTGCGGAGGGGAATCCCGATGATGGCTAGTATTGCCGAAAACATCGGCTTGTTCAGTTTGGCGGCTTCTACCGGAATGACTTCGGGCAAAGCCGATGTTATGCAATATTACTCTATTCTCGGTACAGCACACGGATATGGCTGGAATTATTTATTTGGGATTGGCGAAAAAGATAATTATTGGCCGGTTGCACCGCTTATTGGTTCGCTGGGTGGTCTTGTAGCAGGCAATTTCGTTGCAAATACACAGCATTACACCTCTGGCGATGCCACTATGGCTTTCCTTCCGTCGGTACTTTCGGCTTATTTTACAAGTTCATTATTGTTTGCTTTTGGCAACGATATGGAGGGTGAGCTTTTTTGTCTGGCAAACATAGTCTCGACGGGTCTGGGTGCATTTGCCGGTAATGAAATGGTCAGGGGGTACGATTTTTCGGTCAGCAGCGCCAACTATGCTATTCTTGGTACCATTGGAGGCGCCATCGCGGGATTGGCAGTCGGGGTTTATAAATTGATAGAGGAAGTGGAAGAAGGCGAGGAAGGTATCGATATCATCAGACTGCTTCCCTTTGCAAGCAGCGTTGGTGCAATTGCCGGCTACATGGCTGTTTTCGATGCCCGTAAAGGGACAGAAAGCGAAAGTGATAGCAATAATGGCCTGAGCCTGGTAGTATCGCCGGCAGGAATAGCCGATGGATTGGCAGGGCATCGGTTTACAGCCATAAATCCTAAAACACTCAGGCCGGTTAGTTTGCCGGTCATTTCTTTGAGTTATTCTTTTTGACAAGAATCAGCGGCAGATTGTGGACAAAAAATAACGCCATAAATAAAGAATTATAGTAAATAGAGCAAAAGAACAAATAAAGAGCTATCTAATTAATTAAAAATTAATAAATTGCAAAAAT
>DAINRZ010000523.1:0-3101 GCA_036741575.1 Kapaibacterium sp. (SeqCode) | reverse complement strand
CTTATTCAGGAGCTTGGAAGCTTCGTGGTTGTTGTTACAAATGTAAATGACTTTAAAAGCGTTAAATCAGATTTTCCAAAAAAGCAATCAGTGCCATTTAACGATAATATAAGTTGGTCAACTTATATAGGGGGCTCTGCTTTTGACGAAGTATTTGGTATAGATTTCGATAAAGAAGACAATTTTGTAATTGGCGGTGCTACCCGAAGTAATAATTTTCCCACAACAGTTGGGTCTTTCCAAGTAAACTACATGGGTGACCTTGAATCTTTTTTAATGAAATTTAACAACAAAAATGAATTAGTATGGTGTACATATATTGGTGGTTATGGCTTTGAAGGTATTAACGAAGTTGATATTTCGGTAGATAATGTTATCTGGTTTAGCGGCGAGACAAGAAATGACAGCTACCCTACATCGGACGACGCTTACCAAAGAACTTATGCCGGTGGAACAGCAGATGGTTGTTTCGGTGCATTTTCAAAAGACGGATATAGAAACTACCTGACTTTGTACGGTGGTTCCGGTTATGAGAGTTTGAATGTTATTATAACAGATAATTCAGGAAATGCTTTTATCTGTGGGCGTACAACAAGTGGTAATTTTCCGGTAACCAAGAATGCTTATAAAAGCTATAACATGGGGTATTATGACGCAATTTTTATTAAAATTAGTAATTCTTTCAATAGAGAGTATTCTACATACTGGGGTGGTTCTCACGACGAGTTCGGAGAAGGAATCGGCGTCGATAGCGAGGATAATGTTATAATCTCTGGCTCGAGTTACAGCGATGATTACCAAACCAAAAATCCCATCCAATCAAAAAACAATGGCTATTACGATGGTTTCGTTGCTAAGTTTGATAATAGTTGCAGCTTACTATGGTCCACTTTATATGGCGGCTCGCAAAAAGACTATGCCAATAAACTTGCTATCGATAAAAATGACGATGTTATTATACGAGGGTATTCAAATAGCACCAATCTTATGATGACAAAATGTAACCTGCAAAACAAACTGAAAGGAAATTTTGATGGTTTTGTTTTAAAGTTATCAAAAAATGGTGAGTATTTATGGTCAACTTATTTTGGTGGGACAGGCGCCGAAGGTGCAGATGTTATCGATACGCAGTGGGGTGGAATTGCTGTCGATGGATTCAATAAAATCTCTATAGGGAATTATTCAAAAAGTACTGATTTAGTTGTGACTGATACTGCTTTGCAAAAAAAACTCAATGGTTCGCAGGATTTAACATTACTTATTTTGGATGAAGTCGGAAATCATGTCTATTCAACTTATATAGGAGGGAGTAATAATATTGAGTTATGTACTGACATGAATTTTAATTCCCGTAACGAACTATTTATGGTTGGCGCAACAAACAGCAATGATTTCCCGGTTACAAGTGATGCTTTTCAAAAAACGGCAGGTGGAAATACTGACGGTTATATTATTAAATTTGCACCTCCGCCAGCACCAAAAGATACTTGCGACGAAACAGAATTCTACTTTTTCGACTTTAGCAGCGTTGATAATATTATATTTATTCCAAAAGCCTTTTGGTACCAGGATTTTATCAGGATGACTACTACCTCGGTCAATAGAATTGGTGCCTTTTGGTACAAATACCTAATGCCAATTAGAAACGGTTTTACAACAAAATTCAGCTTCAGGATGTCCGAAGGATTAAACGGAAAGATGGCCGACAGTTCTCTGCCCGGAGCGGATGGCATTGCTTTTGTTATTCAATATGACGGCTTAAGCACAATCGGCGGCAACGGCGGGCGGATTGGATACGACCCGATACCAAACAGCCTGGCTGTGGAATACGACCTTTTTTCGAATGATGAAGACCAGATCGAAATATTGAATGATCCCAACGGAAACCATGTGGCGGTAATGTCGATGGGAAAGGAGCCTAATTCGTCGAACCACAAATCAGGCGCAGAATTAGGTATTAATAAAGATATTATTACTTTGAAATCCAATAACACTGTTTACTATTCCAAAATCGATTATAATATCGAGCCGGGGGTGATGAGGGTGTACCTATCTGATAAAGAAAACGGCTACGGAAGCCCTATTATTGAAGTAAAAAATCTGGATTTAACAAAACTATTAAATCTAAACGGCAATGAATGGGCTTATGTTGGATTTACTTCGGCAACCGGGAGTTCATACCAGAATCATGATATACTCTCGTGGGAGTTCTGCCCAAAGCCTACCAATTCGATACTCAACGGTATTGAAGATGAGGAGGCGGTAATTGACTTTGGCGATGATATTATATTTCCTAATCCGGCAGATGATATTTTATTCCTGAATACCGAAAAATTCGACATAAAAAGTGTACAGATAATCGATTTAACTGGCCGGGCTGTTTACAGTTCTAATAATATTGCTATAAGCGAATGGATTAAAATATCCGGCCTGGCAGCGGGTTGCTGGATATTAAAAATTGAAACTACCGATGGGAAAATATTGGTGGATAAGTTTTTAAAGAAATAATGTCCAAAATTAACCAGTATTTTGTTATATAAATATATTAATGAAATTTTTGGAACACTTTTTTGGAGATTGATTTCGTGAAAAAGCATGCATTATTGGTTATTTTATTGATTTTTAACTCCATAACATATTTATGTCATCCCTTCGATGGATTGATTATTGAAAATAAGGGGCAGATAATTGATACAGACGGAAAAACAAGAAATGATATTATTTGTTATGGAAACATAAAGGGATATAGGGTGTTTATCTTATCAAATAAAATATGTTTTGTAAAATACCAAAGGAAAGTAAGTAATTGGCATTTTGATAAATATAATAATACCATTAAACCAAATATTTATAATGCTGAGTTTATTATTGAAAGGAACGATTTAGATATACCTGAACTGGAAAGGATAACGCCAAATTTTCAAGATATTTACAAGGGTTATTATAATTTTTACTTACCAAACTGTAAAGAAGGTATAACCGATGCAAAGACTTTCAAAAATGCTGTATATAAAGATGCTATTTATGGCGCAGAACTAAGATTTGGGATTGAAAACTCTAAATTAATCATTACTATTAACACAAATCGATTAAATGACTCT
>DAINRZ010000522.1:0-3116 GCA_036741575.1 Kapaibacterium sp. (SeqCode) | reverse complement strand
GCAGTCGTGGTCGAAAGCTACGGGGTCTTCGCCTTTCAGGATTAGACGCTCGTTGAGCGTGTCGAGCATTTCCAGGAAAGACATATCGGGGCTGACGTCGTCGTGGTCGTAAGTCACCATCTTGCCTGGTGTCTGGGCATTTTTCTGCCTCCATATATGTAGTTTTAGTTTCATTATTTGTAACTCCTGACGGCTAATTCTACATTCTCGAACTCTAATTCTTCCCTGTGGCGTACAGGTTTGCTGCCTACCCCCGTAAATTCCCAGGCGGCAACGTGTGCAAACTCGGCATCGTTACGTTTGGCCTCGCCTTCTTCGGTCTGGAATTCCTCGCGGAAATGTGCGCCGCACGATTCGCGCCTTTCGAGTGCATCCCAAGCCATAACCTCGGCGAATTCCAGAAAATCGGCAACGCGGTTGGCTTTTTCGAGCACAATGTTCAAATCCTCGTTCGAACCGGTAACTTTCAGGTTCTGCCAGAATTCTTCGCGTATTGCCGGTATCTTTTCAAGTACCGATTTCAGGCCAGCTTCGTTCCTGCCCATACCGACATTATCCCAGACTACTTCGCCCAGTTCGCGGTGGAACTGGCTCGGTGTCTTTTTGCCGTTAATTGTAAGCAGCTTGTTAATCTTGTTTTTAGCTTCTTCTTCGGCTTTACGGAATTCCGGATGGTCAATGCTGACAGGTTCCTTTACGGGGGCATACCGTGCCAGGTAATCGGCAATAGTATATGGTATAACAAAGTAACCGTCGGCAAGGCCCTGCATCAGGGCGCTCGCGCCAAGCCTGTTAGCCCCGTGGTCTGAGAAGTTTGCTTCGCCCAGCACATGCAGGCCGGGGATTGTGCTCATCAGGTTGTAATCTACCCACAGCCCGCCCATAGTATAGTGCGAAGCCGGGTAAATCATCATCGGCTCGGAGTATGGGTCGGTGCCGGTTATCCTCTCGTACATCTCGAACAGGTTGCCGTATCTCTCGGCAATTGTCTTCTGCCCGAGCCTGTTTATTGCATCTTTGAAATCGAGGTAAACGCCGTAACCTGTAGCTGCCACTCCGCGGCCGTCTTCGCATGCTTCTTTTGCTGCGCGCGAGGATATATCGCGGGGGGAGAGGTTGCCGAAGCTCGGGTATTTACGCTCTAAGTAATAATCCCTTTCTTCTTCGGGAATCTGGTTGGGTGGCCGTTTGTCACCCTTTGCCTTTGGCACCCATATTCTGCCGTCGTTGCGCAGCGATTCGGACATCAGCGTGAGCTTCGATTGGTGGTCGCCGCTGACGGGAATACATGTCGGATGTATCTGCGTATAGCACGGATTTGCAAACAGGGCGCCTTTTTTGTAAGCGCGGTAAGCAGCAGTAACGTTGCATGCCTGGGCATTCGTCGAAAGGAAGAACACGTTGCCGTAGCCGCCTGTGGCAAGGATAACTGCATCTGCCCAGTGCGATTCGATTTTTCCTGTCACCATGTCGCGCGTAATTATTCCGCGCGCTTTTCCGTTGATAACAACAATATCCATCATTTCTTTGCGCACGTGCAGTTTTACCTGTTTTTTGCCCACCTGGCGCATCAGTGCTGAATATGCACCGAGCAATAGCTGCTGGCCGGTTTGCCCTCGTGCATAAAATGTCCTGGAGAGCTGCGCCCCGCCGAATGACCTGTTCGAAAGCAGGCCGCCGTATTCGCGGGCGAAAGGTACTCCCTGCGCCACACACTGGTCGATAATATTATTAGATACCTGAGCCAGCCTGTAAACGTTGCCTTCGCGTGAGCGGTAGTCGCCGCCCTTGATGGTATCGTAGAAAAGTCGCCAGATACTATCGCCGTCGTTGGGATAATTCTTGGCGGCATTGATGCCGCCCTGTGCTGCAATACTATGGGCGCGGCGGGCGCTGTCGTTGTAAGTAAAAGCTTCCACATTGTAGCCCATCTCGGCGAGCGAAGCAGCAGCAGAGCCGCCTGCCAGGCCTGTGCCAACCACGATGATTTTATACTTCCTCCTGTTCGAAGGATTGATAAGTTTCATTTCGAAACGGTGTTTGTCCCATTTATCCTTTAGAGGGCCGGAAGGTATTTTTGCATCTAAATTCATAATTTGCCCTCCCCGAATTTGAATAATAAAATAATAACCGGATTAGCCAGGTAAGCCAGCGTCAGGAATATAGCATAGGCCACGCTCAGCTTTTGGATTGTGCCGAAATATTTCGGGTGGTTCCAGCCGAGGGTTTGGAACATGCTCTGGACTGCGTGGTTCACATGGAATCCGAGGATAATCACCGCAATGATATAAGGCACAGCAAGAGCAGGCTGCATAAAGCTTTTTATCAACATTGCCCAAATGTCGTGGCGGACGAATATATCGCCCGGGCCGTAATATTCGGGATGCCCATAATTCGGGTTATCGATATACCCCATTGTAAAGTGGAGCAGATGATAAACTAAGAATGCAAAAATCATTATGCCGGTCCAAATCATTGTACGGGAAGAAAGTGTTGCTTTTACATAATTTTTCACCTGGTACTTATCGGGTTTAGCCGAAAGGTTGAGGAGCTTCAGCCTGATTGATGTAATTATATGAAGCACCAGGCATACGAATAGGAATGCCCTGAGCGCCCACAGTAATTCGCCGAGGCTTTGTAAGAAATGTGCATAAGCATTGTAAACTTCCCTGCCAAGGAACACCTGCAAGTTACCGATGGCGTGGCCGGTGATAAACAGGCCGAGCACCAGACCGGTAATAGCCATCACCCATTTGCTAAGAATGGTTGATTTCAGGTAGCCAAAAACAGACATATTACCTCTGATTAGTAATTAATAATAAATTATAAAACTTACAGTTATTGTCCAATATTTTATTTATCATTGAAATCCTTAGCTTTGAAAATTCTCCGGATGTAAGCAGTCGTTTATGTAACCTAAATGTTCTTTCACTCTAAAACGTTTCATAAATATCAAAAAAACAGAGCTTTAGTTTAATTATCAAAGATAAAAATATATGAATAATTTAAAAAAAAGAATTAATATTTTGAAATTATTGAATTTTTTTGTGTAGATGGTGTTGGCTTCTATCAATTGGCAAGGTGGTGTAGTACGATAATTTTATTGTTTTTTGATT
>DAINRZ010000521.1:0-3123 GCA_036741575.1 Kapaibacterium sp. (SeqCode) | reverse complement strand
AAAACCAATTAAATATGCTAATATCCGGCTTTTTAAAAGATATAAAACAGTTTCCCGCTTCGTTCTGGTTCCTTAATGTTTTCCAGATGCTCGAAAAACTGGCTTATTGGTCAGTCCTGATGCAATTACCGGTTTATATCGCCCAAAAGGACGCCCCCGGAGGCCTGCACTGGGACCAGTCCGTAAAAGGCCTTATTTTTATGGTATGGGCTATCGTACAAAACCTTACACCGGTATTTACCGGCGGTTTTGCCGACAGGACAGGCTACAGGAAATCGCTTTTCATATCCTTTCTATTCGTCGTTGCAGGCTATTTTATTTTCGGGGCTGTTCGCGACGTCTATATCTTTGCTGCCGGCGCCGTGATGGTAGGCTTTGGGCTTGGTGTTTTCAAGCCTGTGCTTCAGGCTTCCATATCGCAGAAACTGAAAGGGTGCAACGAATCGCTCGGCTGGGGCCTGTATTTTATGCTTTATAATGCTGCCGTCCTTATGTGCTTATTCGTATCGGTTTACCTGAAATCGATCTCGTGGCAGGCAGTCTTTTGGGGAAGCGCTGCAATATTCGGGCTGAATTTCATTTTGCTGCTGTTCTTTAAGCCCGAAGCGGTTGCCGAAAAAGACACGCGGAGCAATGCTGCCGTTCTGAAAGAGATTTTCGCGGGATTGCTCGAGAAAAAGATACTTTACTTAGTATTGATAATGTCGGGTTTTGGATTCATATTCATGCAGTTCTACGAAACCTACAGCAATTTCTTTATCGACTGGGTGGATTCATCCTATCTGGCAAGCGCCCTATCGCTGCCCGAAATGTTCACTATGGATACAGGCCTGGGCAAAATGGTATCCTACGAGGTGGTAATAAACCTGAATCCCCTGCTGCTGATACTATTTGTAGCGGTTTTATCGTGGCTGCTCTCAAAAAAAGCCCCCGTCGGGGTGATGATATTCGGGATGCTGCTTTGCACGGGCGGTTTTGCCCTGCTGGGGTTCTCGGCCTGGTGGCTGCCTGCAATTGCAGGGGTAGTCGTTTATTCCTTCGGCGAGATGATCGTCAATCCCAAATACACGGAATTCTTTTCAATAAATGCCCCGCATGGCGGCAAGGCCCGCTACCTGAGCTACCAGAACATATCGCTGGCGATAGGCTATGGTCTTGGGGCTGTAACTTCGGGCTTTCTTTACCGGGAACTCGGCGAGAAAGCGCATATGGCTGCCGATTACCTAATTAAATCAGGTTATAAGGGCACAATCAATCCATCGGAAGCTTTTGGGCTGCTGGTTTCGCAAACGAGGATGACTCCCGCCCAGGCGACAAACCTGCTGTGGGACACTTACCACCCCTACTATGCCTGGTTGCCTTATATCGGAGTTGGGATTCTAACAGTTGCAGGCCTAATTGCCTATAATCGCAGGTTCAGGTAAAGTCTGCCGCATCGTCCTGCTGGCGCAGGCTCGATTCCTTCCAGTCGTTGAAAAACATCATCAGGGTGGCCGTACAGGGAACTGCAATAAACAGGCCTATAAACCCGAACAAGCCGCCGAATACGAACAATGAAGCTATTAACATCAACGGGTGAAGCCCTACCTGCCTGCCAGCAATGTTGGGCTCCAGGAAGTATGCATTGATAAAGTGCATGGCGCTGATAACGCTGACGGCGACAATGATATTGCCTACCAGGCCGTCGGGGCTGACAAACACTAATATCAGCGAGCAGGCAACGTAGCTGAGCAGCACGCCCAGGTAGGGTATCGGGTTCAGGAAACCGCACAATATGCCCAGCACGATAGAATAGGGCAAGCCGAACAGGGTAAAAGTTATCGAGCAGACGGAAGCTACTATAAACGCCGCTAAAATCTGCCAGCCCACATATACACGTACAATCCTGTTGATTCTGCGCAGGTCGTAGAGCAGTTTTTCATTTTTTATTGCAAGGGTCGATTTGATAAAATTCTTAAGCTTGTCGAAATCCTTCAGGAAATAGAATGACAGCACGGGAATCAGTATGATATTAATCAATTGAGTGGCAATCAGCGAGAGGTTCTGGAATAGTACTGTCAGGTCTATTATAGCGCCTTTGAAGACTGCTTCTATTTTAGGAATAATTTCTTTCTCGATTGTATTCTTAGCCGAGGCATGGTCGATACCGAATGTACCCAGCAGGTTGTAAAAGCTCTTGCTGTTTATATAGTTGTTTACCGATTTAGCTGTTTTTTGCACCTCCTGCAGGGCCGTATCCAACTGGGTGAACACACTCGGCGAGACGAACACGGCAAGCAGTGTAAAGCCGCCGATTGTAGTAATCAGGATAGTGAATGTGGAAAGCCACCGGGGAATACCTTTCTTTTGCAGGAAGCCGACAAACGGGTCGAGCAGGTACGACAGCAGGAACGCGATAAAGAAAGGGATAAGCGCTGCGCCGAGGTCGGAAAGCAGCCAGCCCACAAAAATGACGATAATCAGTATCATCAGCCGCGAAACGAATTTCCATTCCTTCCTGAACGGATAGAGCAGGAAAATCGGGATGATAAACAGTATCAGGGGGCTCCACAGCAAATCGGTAAAATAAAGAAAAGCGCCCAGCGACAAAAGGCTTACGAGTATGGCTATTATGGCCTGGCCTTGCTTTTTTTGTATATCCTGTTCCATACCTTTTCAAATAAATATTACTTTATGCCACATTGCAATTATCTGTACGCAAAAAATAACAAAAAAATCAGGTGTAAAAAAGGAACAAGTGAAAAAGTTGGGGAGTAAATTTAATTATATTCATCTTTGAACACGGTTTTCTATTTCATTTTTGTACAATAATAATTCATATTCTTTTTATTTTTGAGTTGATTAATGGATTTCCAAGTAAGAATTCATATAAGCAAGCTAGGAATAGACACTCTTCGAATGGGGATAAAAGGGGATGATATTGATTTATAAAGTCTTACGGCATTTTTTATCATCTGATTCAAATAGTAGTGGTAAATCCAATTAAAAGATGTAGATAATTGTATGATGAGGTTAATAAATACTCATTTAATAAATGAAACCATGATATAAAATAATTTAAAAGGAGATAACCTGCATTATTCATAAACAATAAAAATAATCTTATCAGCTATAAAATCCAAT
>DAINRZ010000520.1:0-3125 GCA_036741575.1 Kapaibacterium sp. (SeqCode) | reverse complement strand
GCTTTTGCGATAGTGTAAAGTTGATATTTGCAAGGTCGCCGGCCAGTTCGATAGGGGTAATCTCGGTAATATTTGTCACTCCGTCGTAATACTGTGGGATAAATGTATTATCGAGCGGCACATAAGCCCTGGCAATGTATCTCCTGTCGTCGGGCAGGCTTATGCTGTATTCTCCCTTAGCGTTAGTAAATACGTTTTCGTGCAGGGACTGGCCAAGGAAATCAACCCTGGCTCCGCCAATACCGTCGCCCAGCGAAGCATCCTTAACCGTGCCGGATACCTTGAAGTTTCTGTATATAGCAATAATACTTATCGAAGAATCGGCACACAAGGTAAAGTTATTTCTTTTTATAAGCTTTATGGCCCCGTTTTTATAATTGGGCGACCACCTGATTTTTACTTCCGGCAGGTTGTCGGCAGTTATCAGCTCGCCGCCGGTTACCATCCATTTAATAGAAATGCTGTCTTCGGAAGTTGTAGAATAAACTTCATCGGCGCCGGCCTCTGCCCTTCTTATTCCGGCCACCGATACCGGCGCCAGCGGATTAATGGTGATATCGAATCCGTTATCGGCACCTGTTTTAGCAGGCGATGAAGCTGTAATTCTTAGCCTGTATTTTTTGCTGCCCGGGGTATTTTTTGGTATTACTGCCTTAATCGTACCGGCGCCGGCCCTGTTTATGGTGCCGATATTCACGGGATTGGTAAAGAATCCCAGCGGGCCTGAAAGCTGAAGCGTAAATATGTTGCCCGCAGCAAACTGGTCCGAAAGCACATACATGATTTCGATTTCCTGCCCGGCGCAAAGCACTTCCGGTGCATTTCTAATTGTAATATCATAAGCGGCAATTCCTTCAATATAAATATCCCTTCCGTTATCCGGCGTATATGCCGCAGGATTAGAGCTGCGCACCCTGATTCTGTATTTGTTGCCGGTTTTCACATCGGCAGGTATTTTTACAGTAATAAATACTGAAGTATCCGATACAATTTTGCCGATAACAACCGGATTGGTAAAAGTGCCCGAAGCATCCGAAAGTTCCGCAGCAAAAACGTTTTCGGGGTCCATTTTGGCGCTGACATTTATTTTAAAGGTATATTCATCTCCAGCATTCAGGTTGTTGCCGATTGTCCCCAAAAAGAAATTAAGCACTGTGAAGTTCCTTGTATCGGTCCAGTATCCGTCTCCGCATTTATACACAGGCTTCATTCGCCAGTAATACTTTTGCCCTGCAATTAAATTCAGCGGCCTATAAGAAAATACGCCCGGATTAATGGTTGCCTGCTCTACTATGACAGAGAAATCATTGTCTTTGCATATCTCTATCACATAATTAACAACATCGGCAATGGGCACCCATTTAATTTCGCCGCCTGGCACAAACCTGTTGTCATTGTCGGATGGATAAACCAACTGTAGTGGGGCCTTTTTAATAATACTAATGTTTTTACCGTTGGTTTTTCCGATAGTAAACGGGTTTGTACTGACAATCCTCAGCCTGTAGCGCTCGCCTACCGGGATATTTGCCGGAATAACTACATGGAAAGTATCCGATATATCTGTCATAATTGAATCGAGAATGTAAGGTGCGGCAAAGCTGCCGTTTTTGTCGGACATCTGAAGGATAAAATAATTATCGCCCGGGAATGTATCGCTGACCAAGAAAGGCACATCAAAACTACTGCCTTCGCACAGGGGGCTGCCGAAATCGGTAATGGGCAGAGAGGTGCCCAACACTACAAATTTCTGTTCGGGCCTGAAAGCCACACCCTGGTAATTCATCCTCATGGGCTGTAAGCTCCAGAAATATCGGCCGGGGGGCAAATCATTCAGAATAAAAAAAGTATCCGTACCGGCGTTGCCCGGCTCCTGAATCTTTCGGAAAGCTGTAGCCAAATCCGTCATTGGCGACACAACATCTATGGCGCCGCTCTTGGTGCCGACCATTACATTGAAATAATACGCAGTTATATAATTATTCCAGAATAGTGTAATTTTGTTTCCATCCTGCTTGTAGCCGAATATATCGGGATACATAAAACCTGTCATAGGGATTACAGGCAGGTGGTAATAAAGCTCAGTTACACTATTGCCGGAAGAGTTTAAACCGGTAATGACTAAATCCAGCAAACCATCTTTATTGAAATCACCCCATTTAAGCGGGCCTGAGCTAAGGTTTGCCAGTAAGTCGTTTGTATCAAGATTGAAAGTTACGATATTATTGATATAAAGCAGTGTCATTTTTGTACCGTTGTCGGTTTCACCGTTGTAAATCAAATCGGGTGTGTTCCAGTTGTTATGGGCTCCCCACTGGACGGAAGCATTTTTTAATCCAACAAAACTGATATTCGACTTTGTAAGTTTACCGTTGTTATTGATATAGAGCGCCGCTTCCGAGGCCTTGCCGTTAAACCCGGTAATAAACAAGTCCTGCCAGCCGTCCAGGTTGTAGTCGCCCCATGCGACATCGCTGCGGTCGAGGGGCACGATATTAGCGTTGTTGTTCACCCATTTACCGTTGATCAAGCTGTATATCTCCGAAATCCTTTCTTTTCCGTTGTAGCCTGTTATCAAAACATCCAGCCAGCCGTCTTTGTTGTAATCGAGCACTTCCAAATCGCCTCCGATTATACCGGGGATCGTCGTCGTCACTTCCGAGAAAACTCCGGCATCATTCCTGAAAAACCGTGTATAATATTTAGCAAAGGCATCCTCGCCGGTTATCAGCACGTCAAGGTCGCCGTCGCGGTCGAAATCGACCCACATGCCTTTGCCCCCGGAGGCGCCGCTCAGGGATGCATTAATATCAGTAAACAAGCCCTTGCCGTCGTTTTTATATATTTTTGCCACTTTTGCCGAGGCATTATTCTCGCCCACAAGCAGCAAGTCCAGGTCTCCGTCGCGGTCGTAATCGCCGAATACCGACGATGACATACCAACCTGCTCCATAGAATTAAAACTTTCGGAGAAGACTGAATCGTTAGATAATTTATATATTTTGGTATATCTTACTTTATTCTGGAAACCGGTGATAACAAGGTCGTAGTCGCCGTCGTTGTCTATATCGCCCACATCGCACGACCCAAATGAAAGATCCATTATGTTATTGTTCTTCGGGGCGAAA
>DAINRZ010000519.1:0-3134 GCA_036741575.1 Kapaibacterium sp. (SeqCode) | reverse complement strand
TAATAAACCGGTAATTATTGCCGGCCCATGCTCTGTGGAAAGCAGGGAGCAAATTACGGAAATTGCCGAATACCTTTCTTCTATTGGAATTAAAGTATTAAGGGGCGGCGCATTTAAACCGCGCACCAGCCCTGACTCATTCCAGGGCCTTGGCGGGCCCGGCCTAGCATATCTCAGGGAAGCTGCCGACACGCACGGAATGTATATAGTCAGCGAAATTCTCGATTCCGATCAGTTGGAGAAATATTACGAATTGGTGGACATCATTCAGATAGGATCTCGCAACATGACGTCTTCGGGATTCCTGAAACAGGTGGGCAAAAGGACTGCTGCCGATAAAAAACCGGTTTTGCTGAAAAGGGGGTTTGCTTCCACTATTACTGAGTTCATGTATGCGGCTGACTATATCCTGAACGAGGGCAATCCAAACGTTTTGTTGTGCCTTCGGGGTATCAGGACATTCGAGCAGATCGATTCGGCTTTCAGGTATACACCTGACATAGCTTCGATACTCGAATTGAAAATGAAATCGCCCCTGCCGGTTATTTTCGACCCTTCCCATGCTTCCGGCGATT
The DNA here is from genome assembly GCA_036741575.1 of Kapaibacterium sp. (SeqCode). GTDB lineage: Bacteria > Bacteroidota > Ignavibacteria > Kapaibacteriales > UBA2268 > DAINRZ01. Next base: position 2,559 of record DAINRZ010000519.1, on the reverse strand, counting down.
CATCGCTCGTGTATATACTTTCGAAATTGGCAATGCTGGCAGGCGCCGACGGCCTGATGATAGAAACCCATTTCAATCCCGGCGAAGCGCTAAGCGACGGTAAGCAAAGCGTACACCCGGAAATCCTGAAAGATATTCTAAGGATTTCTAAAAATCCTGAAAGACTTTTATAAGAAATGTTGTAATAAGCTGGAGCAGAAGAATCAGTTTGATGGAGAACTCCGGTTTGTATTTAAACCTGATATTTATTTCATTGGCAGCAAAAATAACGGCCATGGGGGTCAAAAACAACCACAGGCGCGCAGTTTCGCCTTTTGTCAATCCCAGGAAAGCCTGCAGGAGCACTAATCCCGAAAAGGCAACGGCAAGTGCACTTATTAAATCTATGTTTCTGATGAACAAATTCTTTAATGACCTCCATAAACCGAGGAAATAGACAATCGAAAAGGTAATACCGCTCCAGATGCAAATTTCGATGATATTCAGGCCGGCATAGTAAATATACCACCTGGCGTCGGGTTCCCATGCTTTCCATTGGGCGTGGAATTGCATCGCTTTGGTAAATCTCTGTAATATATCATAGTTTGTCGAAATATTCATAATCAGGGCTGTTAATAAAAAACCGGCTAAGAGCGAGGTAATGTGCGTGGTAAGTGTTCGAAGTTTCTTGCTGCCATTATAAAAAAAGTTGAGGACTGCAGCAGTGATTAACAGGAAAGGCAGCATAAATGCAAGCGAAAATGTGATATAGAGGGAAATGTATAGGGCAAATCCGCTCAAGGCTGCAAACAAATAATTGTTCTTCCTGATAGCTTCGGCTAACAGCCACAATTGCACTGCGGCAAGCAGCGGGTAAAGCGCCTGGTCGAGGTGCATTGTTACAAGGTTTATGTTCGGCAAAAATACAAACAACATTCCGGGCAGGTTGGAATATTTCTCGGGCAGCAGGTGACGGCTTATGCCATACAGGGGTATTAGCACAAGGTAAGAAAGTAAAGGAAAAAGGAATACAGCAAAATTGATAAACCTTTGATATTTATTCTGCGGGGTATCATTGGGGGTAAATATATTGGCTGCTTTGTCGGCTAAAGTATAGAAAATAAGGGCGCCGGGAGGTTTCGATTTTGGAAAGTTTCCGATTCTGTTACTGTCGGCAAGCTCTTCGTAATTTGCAGCTAATTCACTTATATCGTCAATTCTAACGGCTGCCGAAGCAAATTCGGAATGGCCGTCGAAAATCAGGCGGTCCCTCAGGCTGTCGAATCCCTTGCCCTCGATGAAAGAAAAACCGAATTGAAGGAAATAACCCGTTACAATCAGGATAATTATATTGTGCTTTTGGTTGTGGTGATGCTTAAGTACAATAGACACAGAGAGATACGAGATTACTGCAATAATGGGTATTACCCACCAGTCTGCCGGAGGTTTGTATTCATATTGCCAGAACCAGAACCTGATGCCCTGGAAAACGGGTATGTTGAAGGCCAGGGTTGCCCAGTATGCTCCGGCTGCTATTACTAATATAAGTAGTATGTATTTATTCTTCATTCTTAATTTTATAAAAAAACCATCAAGAAATTGCAAAATTATAAAAGAATACAGTAGTAATTTGATTAGTTTTTGTATTTAGCAAATTTAGCCTTAATTTAGGATTATAGTATGGAAAAAAAAGTTCTAAATTATTAAGATTTGATGAAAAAAGAGGATATAAAAAAAATTCTGTCACCGGGTGAATTGCTGGCAGGTATAATAGTACTTACAGGATTGATTCTTGCCCTGCTCATCGACGATATTACAGTCAAATTCGTAGGGCTGGCGGTTTCTGTTCTGGGGTTGATAGGATTTTTCTGGTTAATGTCTAATAAGCAGTATGCCGAAAACGGCAAAGAAAAGCCTGCAATCCTGCGCAAACTCGATTCATGGGCCGAGAAATTAAGCAAACCGGCCAAGCAGGGTGATGACGGCTTTATTGCTTCATTCGGCAGGGATGTTGAAAAGAGTGAAAAAAAACACTCTAACGTGAAGTATTACGATAAGAACCCGCTCGACGATCTACCCGACGAGTATTCAGAGTCGGATATCGACGGCTTCAGGATTGTGCCAAAGGGCGAAAGCGCCCCCGATAGCGAATCTGCCCCAAAGAATATTCCCAAACCTGTTGCAAAGCCAGAATTTAAAAAGCCTGAAAAGAAATCCGAACCAGTTGTGATTGAAGAATTTGAGTTCGAGGAAGAGGATTCGGGCATGAGGATTATACCCAAAGAAGAAACTGGGACAAATGATAAAACGCAGGACAAGATTAAAACCGCCGCTGAAGAAAAACCCAGGCGCCCCGTTATAACAATCCCCCACGAACATTCCAGGGAGGAAATGGAAGAATCGGAAGCAAAGATTCCACGCAAGGAAGAAAAGAGCGACGGCAGCGCCGTGCAGCTAAATTTAGGCGAGGATATCGTACAGGAAGTAATAGAAGACAATCTGTTCGAAAATTCTGAGTTCTCAAAGCTTTATAGAAAAAAACAGATAGATATACCCATCACAATGCTGATGGAGGATGAG
>DAINRZ010000518.1:0-3167 GCA_036741575.1 Kapaibacterium sp. (SeqCode) | reverse complement strand
TATCGGCAGGATTCTAAAATTGGGTAAATGCAGGTATTCATCTTTTGCTATTGTTTCTTTGGCAGCAATGCTCAGCAAAAAAGGTGTAGATCCCGCAGTTTTTGCCAAATTGGGTAATATAGCAGTACAATTGGCGGGAATCTACGATTACCCCGAAATGATCAACCGTGTAAATTATGTTTATTTAACATACCTGGGTGTTTATAGTAAATCCATAAATACACTACCCGATGAATTATTCAGGGTGCATATTCAGGCTTATTCTGCCAAAGACTATGATTTTGCCGTATTGTCGCTAATATCGTATTTTACCACAGCATTTTGGTTTGGTACTGGATTGGGCATTCTGGAACAAAAGATTATTTATTCGTTGAAAGACCCGAATATAATATCGAGAAAGTATTTCAGCGGTTTTATACAATTCCATCTCTGGCTTGTAAAGAGTTTGCAGCACAAAAGCGAAGCGCCCGGTAAGTACTTTGGCCCAAGTGCCGATACGCCTGAAATATTAGCCGGCAATCTGACAAGGCAGGGCAATAAATACTTTTACTTTTGCTATACATTGGATATGGCGTTTCTTAATTACCTGGAAGGTAACTATACTAATGCTTACAGGTTTATCAACAAAGCCGATAAAGAGACTATTGCCATGATGCCCGGTTGTATTTCGATGATATACAAATACCTTTATTCTCTTATTTCGATTGCGTACTGCGATGGCAGCAGAATAAAAGAAAAGCACCGGATACTAAAAACTGCTCACGAGAATTGCCGGGATTTTTGGAAAATATCAACTGAAAGCCCAAATGTTTTCGAAAGCAAGTATTATCTTATACAAGCAGAGCTGAAAAGGGCCCAAGGCGGTAATTTCGAAGCTTTTGATTATTACTACAAAGCCGTTAAGAGCGCCACCGCAGCCGGTTCGATGGCCGATGCCGCTCTGGCTGCTGAATTGGCAGGCCGGTTCCTGGAAAATTCCGGCAAGGCCGATATGGCTGTGTTTTATTACAATATAGCCCTGAAAAACTATAGCGAATGGGGAGCCGGTAAAAAACATGCCCAAATGGAAGAGAAAATCAATTCCTTTGGCAAACTTAGTAATTTTCCGGTTTTGGTTGGCAGCACCGTAAATCTGGACGATGGCAGTGATGTATTGAGCGAAGAAAGGATTGATATCCTTGCTGTAACTAAATCGACTCAGGCAATTTCGGGCGAAATAATTCTTGAAAGGCTGCTTAACCTCTTGATAAAAACAGTTATGGAGAATGCCGGGGCCGAGAAAGTATTCCTGCTGCTGAATAAAGACGGAGATTTATATCTGGAAGCCGAAGGAGCCTCGAAAGTAGATGAAATAAGAGTATTAATTTCTCTGCCCCTTGAGTACTGTGTCCTGCCAAAAAAAATTATCAGGTATGTGGCCCGGACAAAGGAATCGATAGTACTCGACGATGCCGCAAACGATACATTTTTTTCGGACGACGAATACATCCAAAACAGAAAGCCTCGCTCCATTCTTTGTATGCCTGTATTGCACCACAACGAAATTATAGCAATACTGCTTCTTGAGAATAATTTTATCGCTGGGGCATTTACGCGAGTCAGGCAGGAGACACTTAAAATTTTGTCGTCGCAGGTTGCCATTTCACTCGAAAATGCATTCCTATACAACAACCTGAAAAAAGAAATCCTCGAGCGCAAAAAAGCCGAAGAAAAACTTATTGGCTATCGAGACCAATTACAGGAGCTTGTCGAAATTCGGACAGCCGAAATCAGGAAGACCAACAAGCTGCTGCAAATTGAAATCAACGAAAAAAGGAATACCGAGGAGGAACTGCGCAAAAGCCAGGAGCGTTTCCGCAGACAGTATCTTTCTATCCCTATTCCCACTTACACATTCGAGCGCTCGAAAGACGGCTCTACATTCACACTGACTGATTTCAACAAACTGGCCGAGGAAGCCAATTCGGGGAAATCGCACTACCTGCTGGGAGCCGATATCGCTACTCTTTTCAACGACAGGCCCGACATAATCAAAGATATTAACAACTGTTTCGAAAACAAGCTGACATTCCAGAGAGAAGTTGAGTTCAAGCCTGTTTTCTCGGAAAATACCAGGTTATATATTTTTACTTATGCATATGTGCCCACCGATCTCGTGATGCTGCATCAGGAAGACATCACCGAAAGGAAGATATACGAAAACGCTTTGCAGGAAAGCGAGGCTACCGCACGTGCATTGATAAACGCCCCTACGGATTATATTGTGCTCTACGACGATAAACTTAACATACTGGCAATAAACAAAACTGCTGCCGGTAATCTGGAATCGGAAGCAGAGGACCTGATTGGGAAAAACCTTATAGACCTTTTCTCGAGCAGCGTGGCACAAAAGCGAAGGCTGATGTACGAGGAGGTATTTATGACCGGTATGCCGCTGCGCTACGAAGACAAAGGCGATACGGGGTGGTACGACCATGTTATTTATCCCGTGAAAAACGAAGCCGGCGAGGTGAAAAAAATCGCCGTCGTTGCACGCGATATTACCGTATCAAAAAAAATCGAGGAAGAGCTGCGCAATGCAAAAGACGAAGCCGAGCGGGCCAACCGTGCCAAAAGCGAGTTCCTTGCCAATATGTCGCACGAGATACGTACACCGATGAATGCTATTCTGGGATTCAGCGAAATCTTGCTCTCGCAGCTAAGCGACCAACAGCACAAGAGTTACCTGAATACAATCCTGAGCAGCGGCAATACTTTACTCTCGCTGATTAACGACATTTTAGACCTGTCGAAAATTGAAGCCGACAAAATGGATATGAACTATGAAGCAGTCGATATTGAAAGAGTTGTCGTTGATATTCAGAATATTTTTGCTCACAGGACAGAAGAAAAGCAACTGGATTTCATTGTTAATATCAACAACGACCTGCCCAAGGCGCTGCTTTTCGACGAAGTGAGGCTAAGGCAGATATTGTTCAATCTGGTTGGTAATTCCGTTAAATTTACAGACAGGGGCAATATATCTGTTGGTGTCGATTTTAGATATAGCAACAGCAGCAAGTCCCTAGTCGATATAAATATAAGTATCGAAGACACAGGTATCGGCATACCTCTCGAAGACCAGGGCACTATTTTCGAGTCGTTTTCGCCGCATGCCGCAGCATCAC
>DAINRZ010000517.1:0-3170 GCA_036741575.1 Kapaibacterium sp. (SeqCode) | reverse complement strand
GGAGTTTCTCTTCTTACTCCCGATGAGCTAAAAGATTCATACAAACGATTCATCGAGAGAACAATAAGAGCGAATTTCGATTTTACCGGAACTCCTATCTCCCTGATTTTCAGGCGAAAGAATATAGATAAATACGACGATAAAGACTGATATTGACAGAATAAACGGAGTGTTAAACTAACAGCCTCTTCAGAGAATCGATGATTTTTGTAGGAGGTAGCGATTCGAGGCAGAAGTAATCATTGTTGCTGCACTTTGGGCTAAAGAAGCATGTACATTCTTTATCTGGAGAAATTATTTCACCCCTTCCGTATAGCTCGAACTCCTTTGGATTGAAGATATTATTAATCAGAGCAACTTTCTTCTTGAGGCCTACTGCAATATGAAGAGCCATTGTAACTGCAGTTACAACAGCATCGCAACAGTTTACGAGCGAAATAAAATTTTTTAACGGGAAATGGCCTAAGTAAGCAGCACCTGTTTCTTTAGAAAAATGCCGATTCTTTTCATGCTCTTGGTTGCCACCGAGCAATAGAGGGTAAAAGCCATTTTTCACCAATAAGTTTATTATTTCAATCCAATATTTATCCGGCCAAAGCCGGGAAACCCACCTGTCGCCACAACCTGTATTCAGGCCTACAATCTTTTTACCTGCATTATCAATTTCCCACTTAATACTATCATCGATTTCTAGTATATATTCCTCGCCTTTGAACTTTAAGCCGCAAATTTCGAATATTTCTTCGGGATATGATTTTGTGTTTTCTTTATTAGCATCATCGAATAAGCCGGTAATAAACTTCTGCCTTGCCAGGTCGTTTGCAGGTGCAGGCCTGCCTTCAATTAATGTAAAACCGTAGAGGTTGGATTTTTCAATCTTTTTTGCCAGAGCGCATGCCTGATAATCTTTGTCTAAATTAATTACAGTATCAAATTTTGTTTCCTCGAGCAATAGAATACTCTCCAAATTGAATCTCAATACTTTATGGACCGTAGTAGGAACAACATCCGGAGTATAAGTTAGCCACCAAATTTCACTATTGGGATATTCAGAAACCAATCTATGAATCAAAGGAGTAGTTCTTATGACATCGCCTATTGCCCCCAATTTGATAATAAGAATTTTATTTTTTTTGGGAGAATAAAATTGGCAATCCTGGCAATGAACTCCATGAATTTTATGCGGTTTGCAGGGGATATAGCCAAGGAAATGTGAACAATCACTAAAATAAAGATATTTTTCTTGTTCCATAGATTATAATCTGTATTGTATCTGAAGAGAAAAATGTAAGTTGTAAACCAATGATTCTTTATTTTCATAATAATTAATTGGGGTAAGCAGTTCGCCGCGGTTGTCGTCCCTTCCGATAAGGTTCATTATACCCAAACCGGTATAGAAATTAATATACAGAGGGTCCTCGATATCGCCCATAAAACCGATATATATGGCCCCACCGAGCCTAAAAGCACTTTCCTTGGTAACATATTCGTTAACAGATACTGAATCAGTCTGACTGTTTATAGTAGTTTGGACAATTTCGCCCTGCATTATATAAGAACCCCGTAATTCGAATGAAGCATAACCCCTAACATTGGCAAGAGGAAATTTTACGAATGCATAATTAAAGCCGGCTGTAAAGGTCATAATATCTGCCGTGTGCCTCCATTTTGCGGTATAACTTCCAGGGGCAGGAATGCGTTCCAGGCCCTCGAAAAAATAGTAGTCAAAACCAAAAGGGATACTGTAAATGTTGTTTTCGTCGAGTGAAGCCTGGGCCCTGAATCCAAATCCTGGCTGTGTGCCGTTGAAACTTCCACCTACGGTAACAACATTTGTATCGCGGTTGACGATGGTTTTGCTGTTTGGACTGTCGCCAAGTATTTCAATGGTTGAAATGCCGGCTGATAACCGTAGGTTCTTTACCTGGCCTGTACAAATAAGCGGCAGGATAAGGAAAGCCAGAATGAATGCATATCTTTTATACTCCATAATTATCTCCGCAATTGCTATATCTTTTCCATTATATTATAATTATTTTTATTTACATTGTTTTTTACTATCATCTCGCCAATAAGCCCGAGCGATATAAGCTGGACACCGACAATAATTAATCCTATTCCAAACAGCAGTAGAGGCCTGTTGCTTAGAGCAGTTTTTTCGAGAAACCACTCAATCAATAAGTAAAGGTCAATCGCAAAACCGGCGCCGGCAAATAGCGAGCCTATTGTGCCGAAAAAATGAAGCGGCCTTTTCATATAACGGGTTGTAAACATAACAGTTAGCAGGTCGAGGTATCCTTTAACCATCCGTGTAAAACCGAATTTCGATTTACCATATCTTCTTGGATGATGTTTCACCGGAATTTCAGCAATCCTGAAACCATCCCAATGAGCTAAAGCAGGAATATATCTGTGCATTTCGCCATATACCTGAATACTTTTAACGACTTCCCGCCTGTAAACTTTAAGGCCGCAATTGAAATCGTGCAACTTAAGCCTGCTCATTTTTGACGTTACAAAATTAAAAAATCTTGAAGGAATCGTTTTTGTTATCGGATCTTGACGTTTCTTTTTCCAACCACTTACAAGGTCGTAGCCTTCTCTTAATTTATCCACCAGATTCCTGATTTCCGACGGATCGTCCTGGAGGTCGGCATCCATAGTGCAAACGATTACACCTTTGGCTTCATCAAATCCTACAGAAAGAGCAGCTGACTTGCCATAATTTCGCCTGAAGCGTATAGCCCTGAATTTTCTATTTCTTTCATGAATTGTGCGAATCACCTGAAAAGACTTGTCTGTAGAGCCATCGTCTATGAATATAACCTCGTACCTTCCTTTAGTCAGCTTTTCAAGTTCTGATTCTAATAAAAGTGCTAGTTCAGGAAGCGATTCTTCTTCGTTGAAAAGTGGTATTACAACAGACAGAATTGAGTTTTCTCTGCTGATTTTTGGATTAGAAATATGTTTTTCCTGTTGAATTTTTCTATTTATATTATTAGCCTGCAAATCTTTTCTTTCCTGCTGATCGTGCTTATTGACAGGCTTATGTTTCTTTTGTATATAATTAGGTTTCCTTTTCCCAGGATTATTTTCATTTATATCTTTATCTTCATTACTCAATGTATTTTTCTTTCATTAACCAATATTTTGATATTCAACTAACGCCT
>DAINRZ010000516.1:0-3173 GCA_036741575.1 Kapaibacterium sp. (SeqCode) | reverse complement strand
ACGATATTAGCATTATATCTGCTAATTCCACCAAAGATGAAATCCCGGGTAATATCACTTTATTTCCAAATCCAGCACATGATTTGATAAATATCGATATTTCAGGCGATTATTCACAAAATGTAAAAACGATTAGCATCCTGGATATATTCGGCAGGGTGGTAAAAGCTGAGCAAGTAGAAAGTATGCAGAATACTGTTTGCAGTATCAATCTGGAAGGCCTTACTTCAGGTTCATATAGGTTGATCATTGATTTTAATGATAACAGGAGATTGAGCGGTAAGTTTAATATTATTGATTAGTAAAGATTTAAAGAATTTTTCTCATTTACCGATACTGAATTTGAGGATAATGTAATAATATTATGGAAAGTATATGGCCGAATTGCCGGAAATAAGGGCTGTTGAGAGAAGAACGGAACATGCCCGGGCTCAGGATCCCGGTAACAGGCCTGTACTCACAAAGGAAGACAGTGAACCGGAAAGATCCGATGGCCGCAAAGACAAGTTTACTCCATCTGAGAATACTAATATATCAGCATATCCCAAGATTAGTGGTAATAATGATTCAACTAAAGAAGAAACAAAAAAGGCTTCCGGCAAGAAAGAACTGACCGATTCGGAAAAAAGAGAAGTCGAAAACCTGAAGAATATCGATAATGAAACACGAACACATGAATCAGCCCATATCGCCGCCGGCGGTAATCTGGTTAAAGGCGGGGCTACCTTCAATTACCAGAAAGGCCCAGACGGCAAGTCTTATGCGGTTGGAGGCGAAGTGCAAATAGACATTTCTCCTGAAAAGGACCCCGAAGATACCATTTTAAAGATGGACAGGGTGCGCCGCGCTGCTATGGCTCCAGCCGATCCGTCTTCGCAGGACAGGCAGGTCGCTGCAAAAGCTGCACAGATACAGGCTCAGGCCCGCTCCGAAAAAATGAAAGCGAACACAGGTGCTGATTTTGCTTCTGCTGATTATAATATAGAATCGAATACTAATGATAATGAATCGGGCAATAACTCATCGAAAAACATTTTGAAGGCCGATTCACTAATAAAAGCTTATAAAAAAAATGAGCCGGCAACGGCCGGCCCGGGCGAAATAATCGATTTCAGTATCAGCGAAATTAATATCCAAAAGCTGGATAGTAAGTGAATGAAATTTACATATTCCAGGGATAACTTTCCCTTGTAACGCAGAATGTACCCGACTTTTCATTTAGCAGGTCTATTGAACCGCTTAATGGTTTGCCGTTGCCAATACTAACGTTGCCGATCGCCTTAAAATTATATTTGGCAGGGCTGATGTTCTCGATTTTGTAATCTACATCATACAGCCAAAGGCAGTGGCAATCACCTGTAACCTTTGTTTCATCCAATATAATTGCTGAGCCGTCCGTCGAAAGCTTCACAACTCCGAAATCCCCGGGGCAGCAGTTGAAGCCTGCATTAATATGCGTTAAATACAGGGTGCCCTTTTCATAATAATAAGATATACACTCCTGATCTTTGCCGGTTTCAATTTTGTTTCTTGCCGGGTTACACTCGGTTCTTTTAATGAATGAACCCCTTAGTTCTCCTCCCGGTTCGGGTGATTTTTCAACACACGAAGCAAGGACTGCAGTAACAAGTAAAAATAAACTGACTAATTGCTTTTTCATAATTTCTCCTATATAAAAAACTATTAAATTATCTTATCGACCAAGGGTAATTTGTCCTTTCGGCACAGAAATAACCCGATGGTTCCTTCTTCAGGTCGATCGTACCTTCGAGAGGCTGATGGCTTCCCAATTCCAGGAAGGGCTTTATAACTAACTTATAAGAACCAGCCGGAAGGTTGTCAATCTGATAGTCTATATCGAATATACACAAACACTTACAGCCGTTAGCAGCTTTCGATTCGTCGATTGTTATAATGCCGCCATCCACCGAAATGCTAGCATTCATCGGCTCGGGGCAGCAGTTCATGCCTGCGTTAACATGCTTTATTTTAAGGGTGTTGCCTGAATATGTATATTCAATGCATTCCTGATTAGAGTCGAATTCTTCGATGGTAATCAGATTCTTGCAGCCTGTGCGGCCGATGTACCTGGCATCATCGTCGCCGGGGCCTGTGTTGTCGCAGGAAACCATTAGGAATAAAGCAATTAACGGAATAAATAATAAATTCTTCATAAAGCACCAGTTAAATATATTCTACAAAATAATTATTATGCGTTAAAACCTGATTAACATTACTACCATGGGTAATGCTCCCTGGTAATGCAGTATTCGCCTGATTTCTTTGTTAAGTCAGCTACTAATATCAGCTTGTCTTCGCTCTTGCTAACAAATGGCTCTCTGACTTCGATTATATAGATACCGGGCTTAACACCTGAAATAGAGTAATTTACGTCATAAAGGCAATTGCAGTCGCAATTTCCGTCCACCACTGTTTCATCAATATTAATTCTGTCGCCTGTCACCACAACGGGTATTTGGAAATGCTCGGGGCAGCAATTGAAGCCCGCATTGATATGATAAACCTTCAGATTGCCTTTCCCGTCGTACTCGTAGCGCAGGCAATCCTCACGGTTACTGTCCAGCATTGTGTTCTTGCAGCCTGTATGTGTGATGGGGCTGTTGCCTGCAGGCCCCTGTGGGGTATCATTGCAGCCCTGCACAAGCCACAGGGCGATTCCTGCCAATAAAATGTAAATGTTTTTCAAATCCAACATCCTGATATAGTTACCAAAACTTATATTATAAACACTTAAGGCATAGAAAAGTTTCAAGAAAAATTTAAAATAATACATAAAATCTATTTTCCTCCTCATCCATACCCAAATCAGGTATTTGGGAGAACTTTTTCCCGGGGTGGTTTCCACCTTCAAATGGGATGCTCAGGCCGTCAAGTCCGGCATGATGCCTGTCATTGCCGCAAAAAGCTGCAATCCATCTTGCTCCTATCTTCATACCTTCGATGTTTATGATTACCTGACCGATGTTCGATATTCTCTTAGAATTCGTTTTCACTTCACTGGCCTCCGCTCCTGCTGCACAATTCCTCCATCCAATTCAATCATTCCCGTTTTAGCCCCGCCTAACATATTATTTAGCCATTTTCGCCCGAAAAAACGCGATTTTGGTAAAATTCCGGTAAACTTTTTCCCGGGGTGGTTTCCACCTTCGGAC
>DAINRZ010000515.1:0-3181 GCA_036741575.1 Kapaibacterium sp. (SeqCode) | reverse complement strand
TGATGATTAGCACAGTTTATGCAAGTTCTCCCCGGCGGGTATTAGTCGAGGAATGCACAAGCTCATACAGTACCGGCTCCGGGCAGAAAGATCCCCAATTAATTACAGACTTAAAAGCGCTTGGCGACCTTGTCGTGCCTGCTATGATTCATGCAAATGTCACCGATGCACCTGGCAAAGACCCAATGGCCGAACATAATCCCGGCCTGTTCCAGAGGATGGGGATGTACCTTACCAGCGTTACTATTCCTGTTATGTTTGTTAATGGCAAAAACGAGCCGCTCGAAAACGTTACAACTGCTGTGAATGCATACAAAGATAAACTTTCGCCTTTTACCATAATTATTATCGAAAAAAGAGATACAGACACGCTAACTGCAACTGTTGTAATTCATACAGACCTCGATATGAAAGCTGACGAGGTTTTTTTCCTGGCTGTTAATGAGAATCATATAATTGATTCTACAGCCGGAAACAATGGATTAGTAGATTTCTATTGGGTAATGCGGCTAATGTTTCCGCCGGAAAATTTGTACAGGGGGGGGCTGTCGTTGGGGCTCAAAGCCGGCCAAAGCGTAACCCTCGAGTTTAAAATACCTTTTAATCAGGCCTGGAACAAAGATGAAATTGAAGTTATCGGATTTATTCAAAATAAAACTACCAAAGAAGTGTTGCAGGCTGCAAGTACTTCGAAAGAGCAGGATACCGATCCGGAAATTGCATTTGCCATATCAAAACTTGATTTCGAGAAAGTAACCCAGTCCAAAACTCTCAAGCTGACAGTACAAAATAAAGGTATTATGCCTTTGAGAATAGAGAACCTGGCCGTGGAAGACGATCCCGATAAAGTATTTGAGGTCATAACTAAAACCCCATTAGCAATCGGATATAAAATGGAAGGCGAAATTGAAATAAAGTTCACCCCAAAACAAAATAAGCCATACAACGGTACCTTAAAAATCACTTCCAATGCAGGTAATGGAAAAACTAAAAGCATTTCTCTTGTGGGGACGGGGACCGGTGTTGATGCCAAGCCGGATATTAGCTTCGGAATATCACTTCTTGATTTCGGCAAAGTTACAAAAGAATCCATTAAATCTGTAACCATCACCAACACAGGATATGCCAACCTGATAATAGGTGAAATCACAATAGAAGACGACCCAAAAGAAGTATTCTCGATTGTGCCTAAAAACTATGAACCGATTGCTAAAGGCGGCACAGCCGTTATCGAAGTAAAATTCAAGCCGAGAAAAAGCATTACATATAATGCAACGCTCAAAGTGGCATCGAATGCTCCCAGCGCAAGAATGCTCGATATTACCGGAACCGGCGAGAATGTTGTGCCCGAAAACCCGGAGATTTCGGTAAGCGAAACCGTTCTCGATTTCGGCAATGTTTCTACTAATAAAACCCAGAAGCTAACCATAACAAATTCCGGCAAAGGCGAGCTTGTTATCGAGAGCTTCGAAATACAGTCTGACGGCAGGGACGTGTTTACCGTTACTTCCCCTAAGCCAGCGCCGATAGCCGAGGGCGGGTCCGTCGATATCGATGTGAATTTCAGGCCGGAAGCAAATGATGAATACAGCGCTTTCCTGACTATTAATTCAAATGCCACAGAAAGCCCCACTAAAACTATCACTTTGATTGGCGTAGGCAAAAACCTCGAGGATTCGCCGGATATTACCATTTTGGATAAAGAAATAAATTTCGGAGAAACCGCAATGGGAGAGAAGTTTGTAACGATACTCAATTCCGGTACCGGTACATTACAGATTTCGGCAGTGTCTATACTAAATAATCCGGAAGGAGCTTTCGAGCTTGTCGAATCAAAGATTGGCGACATAGAGCCGGGCAAGAGCGGCAAAATATCAGTCAGATTCACGGCAAAAGAATATAAACTTTATACTTCCGACCTTTACTTCAGATCGAATACCGGCCCTGGCGGAGACCAGGTTGACCACACTGTTCCTATCAAGGCCTATGGTGTGCTTTCGGTTGATGATTACAAAGTCGATGCATCTATGTTAAGTCTGGATGCGAGTCCCAATCCGGCAGGAGCAAATACCGAACTTGTCTGCAAATACAGACTGGGAACCCCTGGTGAACTTCAAATCACTTTGTTCGGCCAAACAGGCGGGCTGGTTTTGGATATATACAGAGGCGCTGCCGAGATTGGACCAGGCAGCTTCAGTGTGCCGTTAGGCGGCATTGGGAGTGGTATGTACTATATCGTGGCAATGGCAGGAGGTTATAAATACGTGCTTCCTGTTGTTATCACTAAGTAATTGCTAACAGATACAATAAACAAAATTTCAATACTCTTGGGGGCTGCACATTGTTTGCTATAAGAGAATGGCGATTTCCATCGATGATGCCATCTTATAGGTTTAATCCCCCTAAGTTTACTTTGATTAACAGATTATTCTTAAATGATAATCCGAGGCTTGCTCCGGCGAACTGTTCATTCAATTTAGAAAACATGGCCGGCTGCAGCAGCCGAAGGTTAAAATATCTTTGAAATCAAATAATTTTCAACTAATATATATTTTTGATTAATTAATACAAGACTACATTGAGTCAATGTTTTTGTTTAATCTATTAATGTTCGGCCTTTCAACCGGCCTGACGATAATATTTGATTGCGGCAGACTGCCGGTTTAGGTTTATTTTTGCCAAACATAAAATGGAAACGATCGGACTGTTCGCAGACACTAATATAATACTATGAAAATAAAAGGTTTACCACACGTTGGTTTGTAAGAAAATTACCATTACTGATATGACAAGGTTATTCCGTATTGTTCAGTACCAAAGAAAAGGCAGTACCTTCGCCTTTCTTACTTTTCACTTCAATTATCCCGTTATTCTTTTCGGCTAATTCCATGCACAAAATAAGGCCCAGGCCTGTTCCAGTCTCGTTGTTGGTTCCAACTCTTGTATGATTTTTATCTATTTTGAACAGCTTATCAAGCTCGTTTTGTGTCATCCCTATTCCACTGTCGGCAATTGTAATAACCGCTCTGCCCTCGTATTCTTCGAATCTAATATGAATCACGCCGTTTCTGAATGTGAATTTCACTGCATTCGAGATAATGTTTCGCAGTATTGTCTCGAGCATGAATTTATCCGCAACAATATCTTGTGACTCCGGAATATCAATCTGAACGGTAATATT
>DAINRZ010000514.1:0-3191 GCA_036741575.1 Kapaibacterium sp. (SeqCode) | reverse complement strand
TCGCCTGCCGAAGTCTCCTCATAATGTATTAACTCAATATCTTTTCCTGGTTCAGCATCTGAATTGCTGACATCGAATCCTTCTTCGTAGAAATTATACCCGACTTTATCGGCCCCGACTTCGTAGCTTCCGTTTGGCAGGCCGGACATTGTATATCCCCCGCCCTTCTCGCTAAAATCATATTTACGCACTTTGTCGTTCTCATCGACAGTAAAAGTCATTGCACCGGAGACCTGCTTCTTTGCCATCGGATTGTCTTCTTCTTTTAAAATCATTTTAAGCTCTTCGCCGATGATAATCCCGGAAATCTTGCCTTTTCCGGCGGCAGGAGTAATATCTCTTAGTTTGATAACATTAGCATAAGATTTTGTTGTTTCATCCACCTCTATTTCGGTTGCCTGCAGCCACGAAGGGACGGCAAAATCATTCTTGAAATAGTATCCGGGCACAAGGCTTGCGCTTACCGGAATTGCCAGGAAGATGTACTTGCCCGGGGCCAGGCCGTCAAACTGGAAATTGCCTTCATCTGTCAGGGCTTCAATCGTCCGCGGCTCATATTTAGATGTTTCGGAGTAATCATCGGAGTTTTTAAGGTATCCTACCACCCAGGCAGGCACTCCAAAATTTGTTTTATCCACAACTTTCCCGGCAACGAGATTGCTGTATTGCGGAACTGGCTTCAACTGGAAATCGACGGAGCTGCCAGTGGCAGGGTTGATAGGCTCTGCATCGGCATAACTCTGCGTACCGTTAAAATACTGTGTTATATATTGCTTGGCCAAGCCCGCTTTGGCAATATACAAAGCCCCTTCGTCGAGTGCTATCACGTATTTCCCTTCGCTGTCAGTTTCGACTGCAGTTTCTTTGTCTGACGTCATGTTTGTAAAAGATACAAATGCCCCGCTAATTGGCGCCAAAGTGTTTTTATCTGTAACCCTGCCATTTGCAGTGACAGCTTTAACAGGCTCTTCTGCAATTACAAAATCACCAAAAAGAGTATTGCCGGTCGATTGGTTAAGGATATTGGACTTCTGGCCTGCAGGCAGCATGATATATGGAGCCCCGGTTGCATTGAACTGGCGGAATTTGTTCCAGTCGGCGCCGTTTCGAATATCTTTGGGATTAAGGAATTGCAGCGCCAAGCTGTAGTTTCTCGTTCCCAGGCTGAAGTTATCGACTGGCTGCACCAACCAATACCTTTTAATATTTTTATCCAGATCGATATTCAGGCCGTTTTCCGATAAATTTGACGGATCCTGAGGGTAGGCAGCAACTTCAATCTTGCCCCCGGTGCCGCCCTCACCCGAAAAATCTATCCTGGCAGGTGTGTAATCGCCGCCGGAGCCAACAATAAATGTAACTGCTGAAGTACTGTTAGTTACCGGCATCCTGAGCTTTCCGTCGATGTGTCCTTTGCCTGTGCGTGTTATTGTTCCCAGGTCATTGGCGTCGCGCGGGTTTATTTCGACATACTTGTCATTGGACCTGGAATCGATAGCAGCAGTGTTAATATTAGTAAAAACAAGGCTGTTTCTAACAATAAAATTAGAATTTGCACCGGAACCAATCAAGATAGCCCCTTCGTCTTTATTAATTTCAACATTAATAAAAGGCTCATTGTTTATCGAATTTGGCGACTGAATGTTTTGAATGGGATTGGCAACAGAAAAGGACTGGATTTTCGGGCCGGCGAATATTATCTTTTTCTCGCCGGTAATGTTATTGCCTGCGCCGTCAGGTGTGAACATCCCCATATTCTTAAAATCCCCGTGCAGAGTCAGTGTATTGCAATTTGCATCGAAAGCGCCGGCCGGGCCTATAATAAGATCGTTGAGCACCAGGAGCTGAGTGGACATTTGCAATAAAGATGAATACTGATTATCGGCCACCTTAGTATGCCTAATATCAAGGTTCCATACCGGAGCAAGCGAATTGATTGTAAACGGCTGGTATTTTGCCGAGAGGTTAGTCCCCTCTTCACCAAATTGCAAGTTGCCTCCGGCAACCTGGTAATTATTTGTTTGCACGCTATAAGACAGAAAATTAGTTGAATTCTGGCGCGAAATCACAATCCTGCTCATATCCATATTGGGATTATCGTTGAAATTCCATGTAAGGACAGAGCCGGCAGACATGTAGAACGCTGGCAGTGCATTAGAAAAACCGTCGCCATATTTCATTACGTACATACTGCCGCCGGTCATTTCGAATCGCACTGATGAATTGGGCTTGCTGTTGGCAAAAACACCTGCCACCTGTATCTCGCCGCCTGTGTTTTTCAGAGAAGTGTTAATTCCATAAAGCAGGTGGTGGCCGGCAGATGTGCCGATTACCAGCAAACCGCCGGAAATATTCAACGAGGAGTTGTCTCCAAGATTCATTCCTACCCTTGTCCAGGCTTCACCACGAGAGATATTAATCCCTCCTGTGCCTCCTACCGTATAATCTTCAGAATCGTCGGATGTAAGGTAAAGTACAGAACTATTATTATGATGGTAAATCCCCGAAACAATACTAAGGAATCCCGTATAAGCTGTTATACGCTCGGAGATTGCCTGTGTAAACGAACCGGACATATTGGAAACAGTATCCTGCTTGCCAAGTTGTTTATTAATTTCGACATCGCTTACGGACCAATTACCTTCGCCGATTATCCTTCCGCTTTTATTGCCTGCAAGTTTCAGCCTTATTACGTTATTCTGGTCACCATATAACGAAACAATATTTTTACCCGTAGCATAGTTTTCGAAATCTCCCTGCACCTCGAGTGTATCATACCCCTGGGCAGATGTGCCGACAGATCTTTTCAGGCTGCCGTTTTCCCTTACGATGATACTGTTTTTCACGGACAACAGCTTATTCAATCCAAAACTAATATCCAGGCTGCCGTTAATAATCTCAAGCGAGCCAATGGTTATCGATGAAGAAAAAAAGTTGATAGTATGCCCCAATCCAATAAAAACCCTGTCGTCTTCCGAATCAGGATACCCGTTGGATGGAAGCCCTGTGTGGGATACATTCGACCAAGAACCCGGGCTGTTCCAAATACCCGAGGAAATGGAATAAAAGTCGGCAGAGTGCAGATTTTCCATAACCAGTAAACTGATAAGAATAATGTATCTAAACTTCATCTTTTCTCCCGTTATTAAAAAATTATAACATTAGATAGAAAAATTTAACCAATAATTATT
>DAINRZ010000513.1:0-3198 GCA_036741575.1 Kapaibacterium sp. (SeqCode) | reverse complement strand
GGTGATTTCTAATGGATTTTGGCTAATGCCAATTAATTTCTTTAATATAGCTATCACAGCCTCTAAAAGCCGGGGCTATTCCAATTATTTCTAACTATTAACAGCACTGGCATTTGTGCCGGGGAGTGTTCTTTTGGCTAAAGCCTATCTTCTTACATATTTACCTCAACCCCGGCCTAAAAAGCCGGGGCTATTCATTCATCCAATCAAATGGTCTCCGCCTTGCGGAGGCACGAGTCCATCAAAAAAGCAAGGATATAGAATATCCTGCTGATTAAAAAACTATTCTGTTTTTATAAGTTTCATGACATTTATGTCGTTGCCGGCTGTCAGCTTAAGGAAATACACTCCCGGTGCCAAACTATCGGTATCTGCAATAAAACTATAAACGCCGGCAGTATAAAACCCATCGCCTATAACTTCGATTAACGAGCCGCGGGTGTCTGTCAATTCAAGCCGAATGTCCGATGCATCCGATAATTCTACTTTTATATTGCAATAATTGATGAGCGGATTCGGGTAAACAAATACTTTGATTGATCCATAAGGATTGCCTTTTTCCTCTTCGACATCGTCCGGATCGGGATCGAGCAATGCCAGGGCCCAGTCGCTGAACGAAGTAACTCCCTTGCCGGTAATTATTTTCATAGAGCTGTCCCAGACGGACGGGTAGTATGGTGCCCAGGGCTGCGAAATGCCTTTGCGGGTGACAATGCCTATCCTGCTGCCCGGTTTCCCAAAAACAGAATCGATTTTCTCATCGGGATAGAATTCCAGGTCGACGTTGAACTTTGTATCCTGCGGATTAATCTCGAGGTTCCAGTACCGAACCGGAGATATGTACCTGATATCCTGCAATAGCTTGTAAGTATCGAACTCGCCATAGTTTAGCCTAAGCCTGAATTCTGCGTTGTTTGCCCCGGTGCCGTTCGGGATAATTTTTAGGCCTTCATCTGTAAAGTCGATTGGCTGGGTGCCTGTAGATTTGCTTATCCTGTTGGCAGTATAAGTCGGCCTCATAAGAGTATCTATTTTTTTGCCGGACTCATTGACCGGATTGCGGGCAACTGTCCAATCGAATGCTTCATTCCAGCTAACGATTCCATCGTTGTCGGCATCGGCATTTTTATCGACGGAACTGATAGCGAACTGCCTTGTGTACAGTGCGTAATACATGACATCGTTGCCGGCAGATATTCCGTTGTACCAGCTTACCTTTTTATTATTAGAAGAAGTAACCAGTTCAACATCTTTTGACGGATAGCGGGGATCGTTCTCCATGGCGTCGCGGGCCAGGCCCGAATAGCAACAATCGATGAATACGCTGTAACTGCCTGCATCGGCATCGAATAATTTCCCGAACAGGCCGCCGTAGTTCATAAATCCGTCCTTCAACTGTAACTGGCCGTCATTTGTGCCGTGCCCCACATAGTAGAAATAAATCTTAAGGCACTTCCCTTTCAGGGCATTCAGCGCAGCATTCAGTCCAGCAACGGTAGGCTCGTTTAATACAGTGATTTTCGATTCCGGTATTTTTGGGCCGAGATAGTTCTTAGAAAGCAGCAGCTTCATGTTCTGCGCACCGTTTCTCATTGCATCCTGTATTAGTTTCCTTTCGTCGGGGCCCGAAACAATCAACACGCATGTATCGGCAGCTACGGCTGAATCTGTTGCAAAAGTAAACTCTAAAGTGTCTGTGGACGGATACAGTTTATACTGCGTGCCGAGCACTATTTTTTTATCGTCGAAAGGCTTGTATTTTGTGCTGTCTCCAATGACCGGCCACCAATCATTTTCGATTAGCTTAATCGAGTCGGGCTGGTAGGGGTCAATCATCAGGTATGTCGTTTTGTGCGAAAATCCTGCATCTTTTTCCCAGTCTATCCACCCCAAATATTTTGTAGTGTCTAAGTAATCGTAATAATCACCGTCGAATGATTTAATCAGGGTGCCTGCCATGGTTGTGTCCATTTCCAGGTAAATGACGGATTTGGATGTATCGTACTCCGGATAGTAATAATAAATGTTTTCTTTGACAGCCTGGGCAACCTCGTCCCTGGTTCTAACTACAGGTTTCTTTGTATTGGTGAGAATCTGCGGGTTTTGGGTTTCCACCAGCTTGCCGCCACCCGATAGTTCCGGGTTTTGTTTGAGAACCCATTCGGCTGCTTCGGCAAAGGAAGTCTTGCCGTCTTTGTCCTGGTCTGCATCGGGCTGCCCAAAGCAGATCACAAAATACCAGGTATAAGCGCTGTAAGTAATGCCATAAACATCAGTTTTCACTCTGTTAGTCCATGAGGTTTTACCTGAATCAGATGAAGCAATAACTTCTATGTTTCTTTCGGCAAATCTTGGGTCTGCTTTGGCATATTCCAATGCTTTCCCGGAGTAGCATGCATCGATAAGTACATGGATATTTTCGGCGCCGGAACCATATAATTCTTCGAACAAAGTCCAATATGGCATACCTATACTATTGCCAAGCGACATGAATCCATACCGGGAGCCATGGCCGGTGTAATAAAAATAAACATCGGTGCATTTATCCTTCAATTTCATAAGCTCTTGGCGCACTTTCGCCGAATCGGCATTCTTCAGCACTGTTATATCGGCTTCCTGCAGCTTTGGGCCGAAAGATTCGAGCATAAGGTTCTTTTTCATGACGTCGAGGTCGTTATTAAATGATTCTTCCATGGCACGGCTTTCGGTATCGACCCCGGAGACCAGGATAACACATGCTTTGGCAGGCTTGGAGGGCGTTGTGCTGTCGGTTACGGTGCTGCCGCTGTGTTCAATTGCCTTTAGCTCGCTAGAGCCAGATACGATTGCAGTAGTGTCAAAAATATCATATTCAATTTGCGATGTAAATTTGGGCCACCACTTAGTGCCGTAATAATCCACTTTGAGCGTTAAAGGGTCAACCAAAACAATCCCGTTATTTCCTTCGAGCTTCGAATATTTGTCGTAGTTCACCCACCCTAACCATTTATTATCGTTCAGGGTAATATTTAAATCATTCCCGGTGGAACCGACTTTAGTTCCGGAAGGAAACAGGTCGTAAGACATGCTTAAATATGATAAATTAGGTTTGTAGGACAGGCTGTATTTTTCTTTCAGATAATCGTCGGCAGCTTCGGCTGCTTGTGTTCGCGAGGCATACGACTTAAATTCGCCGTTATAAACATTGTCGTTTAAGTT
>DAINRZ010000512.1:0-3212 GCA_036741575.1 Kapaibacterium sp. (SeqCode) | reverse complement strand
TAGCGTGAGTATTCTTTTCTCGCAGAGCCCGCAGAGAGCGCAGAGAAATTAAGAATTTATACAAATATTATATTTTCTTCCTTTGCGTTCTTAGCGAGCTTTGCGTGAGTATTATTTTTCTCGCAGAGCCCGCAGAGAATTTTCGTTTATTGTGTTAGTCTATAATAAATCAAGCCCCGCTACTCCTTAATTTTGCATAAGAGGCTTTCGCCAGCTACGGTTCTGTCGCCTACCTTCACATATATCTCCGAGGCAGGATTGACCATGATGTCCATACGCGAACCGAATTTCATCATACCGAACCGCTGCCCTGCCACAAGGCTGTCGCCTGTCTCGATGTCCCACACAAGCCTGCGGGCAAGTATGCCTACAATCTGTTTATAAAAAATTGCCCCCTTGGAGTTCCTCACTCCTATGTGTGTTTGCTCGTTTTTCTCGGATGATTTGGGATGGTATGCCACAAGGTAGTCGCCCGATTTATAATCGAAATACTCAACTTTGCCGCTTATGGGGTTGCGGTTGACGTGCACGTCGAGCGGCGAGAGGAAAATGCTGATTCGGATGGATTCGGCTTTCAGGTAATGCGGCTCGAATTCCCTAACTATTTCTACTATTTTGCCGTCTGCCGGGGCAAGGACAATCGATTCGTCGGCCATAGCCTCTTTGGGGGGCGTGCGGCCTGGGTCCCGAAAAAACCAGAATGTAAAAAGAGCCAGCAGCACTCCAAGCCCTGCCACTGGGTACGACACCCACTTTGAATTAATAAAAAAAGAGCCGACAATAAGCACAATACTTAATCCGAGCATAACAATAATATTATCTAATCCATATTTCGTTAGCA
The DNA here is from genome assembly GCA_036741575.1 of Kapaibacterium sp. (SeqCode). Lineage (GTDB taxonomy): Bacteria > Bacteroidota > Ignavibacteria > Kapaibacteriales > UBA2268 > DAINRZ01. The sequence goes on along the minus strand of DAINRZ010000512.1, from coordinate 2,371 downwards.
TGTATTTTTTACCTTTTGTATAAACAAGTCAATTTTGTAAATTATCAATTAATATTTTGAAAAAAAAATAAATGTTATAATAAATTACAGGTATCGATTGATGAAATTTATAATATCGGTTGCAGATTTTCAGAAGGCACTGCAGATTACACTGCCTGCCATACCGAGGAAATTAACTATTCCTGTATTGGAACACCTGTTGTTCAAGATCGAAGACAGCACACTTTCAATTGTGGCTACCGATCAGGACGTAACGATTAAAACCGGTGCTAACATCGAGAGTATCGACTCGGGTACCGTACTCGTGCCCGCCAGGAAACTGAACGATATCCTGAAATCGCTCGGCGCATCCGGTACGGTTGAATTCCAGGTTGACGAAGAGAATTACGAAATTAAGCTCAAGACTCAGTCGGGGAATTATTCACTGAAAGGCCTCAGCGCCGACGAATACGTCAATACACCCGAGCTTACCGGCTCGTCGGTTCCCGATATAGCGAAGGCGGACGTCAATTCCGAGGATTTGAAAAAAATTGCCATTGAATTTAAAAGCGAAGACCTCGCCAAAATTACGACAAAGACTGCATTCGCGGTTTCCGAGGACGAGTTCCGGCCTGCCATGACTGGCATCCTTTTCGAATTTAAAGGCAATAAAATGAACGCTGTCTCCACGGACAGCTTCAGGCTGGTAAGGGCAACCATTAAGGCCGACGCCGATGTATTCCCGCCAGAACTGAATGTAATTATTCCCGCCAGGCTTGCAGGCATGATTTCCAACCTTTCGGACAATTCCATCATGTCTTTTATCGAGACGAACAGGAAACTTACACATGTCAGGTTCGATTCGGGCAATACAGTTTTAATATCGAGGATTATCGACGAGAAATTCCCGCCCTACGAAACCGTTATACCGATGGGTACCGACTACAAGGCCATTATCGGCGTCAAGGATTTTTTGCAGGCAATACGCAGGATAGCCATCGTTACCAGCAAAGTGACTTACCAGATAAAAGTGACGCTCGCCGAAAACACGATCACTGTGAACGGGCGCGACGACGAATCGGGCGATTTCGGTATGGAAAGTTTCGATTGCACATATAATGACGTCGAAATGGTGATAGGATTCAATTACAGGTATTTGGACGAAGCCCTGACGCACCTGCAGGATGTTACCCCCGACGGCAAAATCCTATTTAGGTTCAACGAGCAGAATAAACCAGTACTTATCAACCCCAGCGAGGATGACCAATCCGTCCTGATGCTGATAATGCCGGTCAGGTTGAACCAATAGTATTTTCTTTAAAAAATTTGTGAAAGGGGCTAAATGGACTGACATTTAGTCCCTTTGCATATAAACTCAAAGCCTGATGAAAATTACAAAATTGAATATTATTAATATCCGCAACCACTGCTCGACCGAAATAGAGCCTGTGCCGGGGCTTAATATTTTCTACGGGCTGAACGGCAGCGGCAAGACTTCGGTTATCGAGTCGGTAAGCATCTGCGGTTTTTCGAAAAGCTTTATGCCCTGCCCCGACCAGGCCGTAGCGCGCCAGGGCGAGGATTCGTACACCGTAAGCTGCAAAGCGGTAAACGATTACGATATTCCGTATTTTGTGGCGGTAAACTATTCCGGCGGCAGGAAAAAGAGGATTAATTCGACCTTTGGCGACAACCTGAACCCAAAGGATATTATCGGCGAAATGCCGATGGTGATACTCAGTCCCGATTATAAAATGATTACTTTCGGGGCGCCCTCGGACAGGCGCGAGTTTCTCGACAGGTTGCTCTCGCAGGCAGGCAGGAAGTACCTCGACGAATTAATCAAACTGAGGAAGGCCCTGAAGCAAAGGAACAACCTGCTGGCACGCGCCAAATCGGGCTTCGATCTGGATTATTCGATGGTGGAGCCCTGGAACGAAGTATTTGCCAATGCTGCCGCCGAAATTATTATCCGTCGAAGAAATTTTATCAGGGAATTTATTCCGTACTTCTGCAATACTTATGATTTTATTGCCGGCGGCAACGAAACAGTCGGCATTAAATACCTGCCGGACAGCCTGCCGCACCAGGAAATCGATAACCTCGAACTGAAATCCGTCGAAGAATCGTACTCAAAGCAGCTAAAAGCGCGGATTAGGGAAGAATATGCCCGGGGGCTGACGACGATAGGCCCACAGAAGGACGAAATTATGATTACCGTAAACGGCAGGCCGGCAAAGGACTCAGCCTCGCAGGGGCAACACAAATCATTGCTTATCAGCCTGAAGTTTGCAGAATTTGATTACCTGAAGACTATCAAAAACGAAACCCCATTGATACTTTTGGATGATATATTTGCAGAACTGGACGGCGAGCGGGCTGCAAAGGTTAT
>DAINRZ010000511.1:0-3212 GCA_036741575.1 Kapaibacterium sp. (SeqCode) | reverse complement strand
ATAGAGGAAATAACCGAATACTGCCTGCGCGACGTGGACACCACCTGGAAGCTATTTGAAATCTGGAAGAAATACCTTAGCTGGGGGTGAGGTGCGATACATTTATTCTAAGTAATTTAAAATAGCTTGTTGTTAGCTGTCAGGATATCCAATTCAGATTCACCAAAATCAGAATCGTTCGTAACAAGGATAAAATCATTTACCCTGCAATCATATTCAATGGCTCTGTCGCAGAAATCCAATTGACCGGTCCTCAGAAATCCGATAATATCGTTTTTGGAGAGTTGTGAGTTGGTTAGTTCGAATTTTGATAACACGTAACTCTGCAAAACCTGATTAATATCCTCAATTGCTTCCTTGCCATCGTTACTATCCCTGAAATCTTTATATTTAAACTGAATCGTATCTAAACTATTTAATTGAATGTATTTACCATATTCTATTCTAACTGCCCTGTTTATAACTTCAGATAAAACTGTGAAATTGACAAATAGTAAATTTTTGTTTTTCAATAATCTTGAAAATATCGATGAGTAAAGGTTAGCAAAAACATTATTGCCCGTTGGCCAGAAAATATATAAAATAACATTCGCATCGAAGAAAATTGGTTTATTGATAAGCGAAGGGATATCGGATGATTTATACCGCTTTCTCATTCTCTTCTCCCAAAACTTCATCAATAGATTTTTGTAAACGTTCAGGATCTTTGAAATACAATTTTGCCGTACTTATAACTCTTTTCAGAAGCGCTATATCTTCCGGCGCCAAATTTTCCGTATGAATTCTATTTTTTATTTCATCTTCGGTAAAATCCCTATATATCTGGCCGACAGCAGTATTAAGAAAAGCAGATGTCAGCATTTCAACATTGATGAAATCAAGTACAATATTCTTTCTTTCTTCCAAAGCTTGTTTAATAAACTCATATACCTTGTTCCCGTCTTCTGCTTCTACGCAGAAAGCATTGCCGACAAGACTAAATATACTAATTTCCAGTTTTTTCATTCTTAATCCTTAAAATATTTCAGTTGAATCAATTTCACCTTTCAAAATATAAGACGACACATCATCTGTTTTAAATTGCATATTAACAATTGTTCCAGGAAAAGAACCATTAAACAACTGTGTGTATTCTTTGTCTTTCTCAAGATGATAGTATCCGTCGTCGCTGACAATTTGCAAAATCCCGTTATTCAACTTTATAAATTCCTGTAATATTGCCAGCCCAATACCTCCCGGAACGTTTTGTTTTGTTGAGTGGCCATCTTTAATAGCCCATTTTATTGCTTGTCTCGATGTCATCGAACTATTAAACCTCGAATTAATTTTATTCTTAAAACCGAGTCCAGTGTCTGTAATAGTAAACTCAATAATATGATTTTTGGGATAGAACTGGCCGCAAGTATAAATGAATTCAGATTCACTATGTAACTGAGCGTTTACAAAAATCTCGTAAATGGATTCTGCAATTTTCTTTCTTAGGCCTTGTGATAAAGAAGGCATTTCAGGCCTATTCAACAATTCTGTAAACACGTAGTTATTAAAATATCTTCCGTCTGTTGGTTTTAGCTTCAAATACTTTATCGTAGTACTGTGAATATCGGAAATACTTGGGTAGCCGTAATATGATAAAAAGTTATTCTTTTGAATAATTGATTTTATATTGTCAGGAATATTTTCAAATCTGATAACATTATAATTACTAGTAATTCTGTCGAGTATGCCACCAAGGGCAGAACTGATATTTGCAGAAAACCATTGCTTAATGCTTAAGTTGATTTGTTCGGATTTTGTACTTTTATAAGTTTCGTAAAAGTTTATCAGGTTTTGATAACTTTGAAATGATGAATTAATATTATTTAAAACAAATTGTATCATGCAATTATTAACATTAGATTGTCATATTAAAGAAAATATTTCCTTACATTACTAAAATACAAAATAGCCTTAAGAATATATAATCTTATAGTGTAAAATTATTTTTGAAATGGAAAACTAATGATTACCACCCCCAAAAAACTCATCTGTTACAATCCTGACAGCCTGAGTGGAGGGCATTTCGCCGCTGAGGATTTTAGATTTCAAGCTTTCGGTTAATTCTTTTATTCCGGGTGTGTTATAGAATTTTGAAATTATTTCTTCTTCTGCCAATGAATAAAACCAGTTGAGAGTCTGGTTCCTGCGCCTGCTTTCGACTACGCCGCCGGTGTTTGCTGCCTCCAGGAAATTTTCAGTAATATTCCAAACTGTTTCTATACCCGTTTCATTTAATGCCGAAATGCTTATGGCATCGGTTTGCCAGCCTTGGGTTGCCGGCTGCAGGTAATGCAGCGCCTGCCTGTATTGCTCTGCCGTCAGCCGTGCCGGCAGCAGGTTGTCGCCCTCGGCTTTGTTCACCACCAGCAAGTCTGCTATTTCAACTACGCCTTTTTTTATCCCCTGCAGTTCGTCGCCCGAGCCAGGCAGCAGCATCAGGATATAAAAATCTACCATCGAACGGACAGTAATTTCGCTCTGCCCCACGCCGACTGTTTCTATCAGGATAATATCGAATCCGGCGGCCTCGCACAGAAGTGCAGCCTCGCGGGTTTTGCGGGCAACGCCGCCCAAAGCCCCGCCCGATGGCGACGGCCTGATAAAAGCGTTTTTGTCGGCGGCGAGCTTTTCCATACGGGTTTTATCGCCCATTATCGACCCCTTGGTCAGAGAGCTTGTAGGGTCTATTGCCAGCACAGCCACCCTGTGGCCAAGTTTGCAAAGGTAAACCCCAAAAGATTCGATAAAAGTGCTTTTGCCTACGCCCGGAGGGCCGGTAATGCCGATTCTTAACGAATTGCCGGTGTAAGGGAGAAGCTCTCTCAGCAAAGCCTGGGCTTTGTCGAAATGCTTCGGGGAGTTGCTTTCTATCAGGGTGATAGCTCTTGCAAGTACGGTTCTGTCTTTATCCAGCACGCCCTGCCCGAGCGCAGCAATATCGGGAGCTTTCGCCCCCGATTGCTTTTTCGGTGAAATATTTGTTTGTTCAGAATCTAAACCGGGGACAACATATGTGGCAAATTCACTGCCGGAATCGCCGGGAGCCCATTCAGGTTTTATATTTTGCCTGGATTTTTTCATTCTGCCAGGGATTTTTCGAGCAATTTTTTCATAATCTTCTGTGCAGCTACAGGTCTAACCGTCCCGGGCCCAAAAATAGCATTATCGCCGTTTTC
>DAINRZ010000510.1:0-3225 GCA_036741575.1 Kapaibacterium sp. (SeqCode) | reverse complement strand
GATAAGAATCAATATCCGTTTTGATTTCACTGAAATTATCGCTGTCTAAGTATCCATAGTAATCGAGGAATTCGATTAAGTTAATGAAGTGCTCGATGACGTAATCTGCTTCTTCACCGATAATTTGTTTTACTTCGGCTATAAATTCTTCAGCAGTTTTCTTTCCGTCGATTAGATTAAACAGCGTAAGAATCGATACAGGAAGCGACACCGGCTGCCCGGCATACCCTTTGATATCGATTATTATTGCAAACCGCTCGCCGTTTTCGGTATATTCCCTGAAAGACAAATCATCTCTCAGTTTAGGCAATATTTTGTTTTTGTTCATTGCGAATTATTGTCCGGGTCGGATTTATTCAACATGCGAGCAAATTTTTTTTCGAACTTATTGAATAAAATAATAATAAGTACAGCCACAATTATATTAACTCCAGCTGCAACCAGAAACCATACAACAGGCCTCATAGAATAGGCGGTGAGGAATAAAACGGCTGAAAGTATATTTGCTGCTACAGGGAAAGTCTTGCTCCATTTCAGCCTGGTATTTAAGTTAGATTTCATATTAGTATCTCATTTATCTTAATGTATCTTCAAGAGCAGTTTTTACATCGGTTTTAGCATCCCTGTACTTGATTATCAGGGGGCTGGCAATTGAAAGCCCGTTTTCTTTGGCAAAAGGTGTGTTGACCGACCTGTTGCCAGGCACAACCACGGCAGCCTCGGGTATTTCGAGCGGAATACCCGGCAGGGATTTTATTATACGTTCGTTAACCAGGTCGTAAACCCTTGTTGATGAAGTAAGGATTACACCCGAGCCAAGGACAGCCCTTTTCCTTATCAGAGTCCCCTCGTAGATGCCGCAATTACCGCCAATCATAACATCGTCTTCTACTATAACCGGCCTTGCGCCTGGCGGTTCCAGCACTCCGCCGATTTGGGAGGCAGCGCTCAGGTGCACTCTTTTGCCAATCTGGGCGCATGTGCCCACAAGTGCGTGCGAATCTACCATGGTGCCTTCGTCCACATATGAGCCGATATTTATATACATCGGCGGCATGCAAATTACTCCTTCGGCCACGTAGCAGCCGGTCCTTACGGATGATCCTCCCGGCACTATCCTGACGTTGTCTTTTATCGAGAACGGATGGAGCGGAAGTGTGTTTTTATCATAAAACTTAAACCCGCCAACAGATTCATTTTCGCAAAGGATACCATGCTTAAAAAGCAGTAAAATGCCTTTTTTTATCCAGATATTTACAATCCAGCTTCCGTCTTTATCAGGCTCTGCTGCCCTGATTTCGCCTTTGTTCAGCTTTGAGATAAGCTCCAGCGAAATATCCTCTATCATTTTTGTATCGGGTGTAAGGCTGCCCGAATATACTGCTTCGATTTTCTCTCTTAAGTCCATTATTCCCTTAAATTTATGACTGACTTTTGTAATATGCAAAATTTAATAATTTATATACAAGCCGCGCTGCGGTTATATCTGGGTGGTGAACTCCTTTGGCCGGCGCAAGTTCCACTACGTCGAAGCCAATTATTCTCTTGCCCATTTTTAGCATTTCCCTGAAAATGTCGAGTGTCTCTGAATAAAAGAAGCCGTCGGGCTCGGGTGTGCCGGTCGAAGGCATTATCGATGGATCGAAGTAATCGACATCGAAAGTAATATATACCTCATCGCCAAGCGTCGAGGCGACTTTCTTCTGCCAGTCTTTGCCATGCAGTCCACGCCTGATTGCAGAGGCATAGAATGTTTTTATATTGTTCTCCCTTATAAACTGTGCTTCCTCGATACATTGCGCTCTAATGCCAACCTGGGTTATCCTGGCAGGTGGGAAAAACTCGCACACCCTTTTCATAAAACTTGCATGAGAATAGGGGTTATCCATATAAGAGTCCCTGAGGTCGGAATGAGCGTCGAAATGAAGAATGCTCATGCCCGGGTATTTCCCGAAATGTGCTGCTATCGGCGCAGTTGAAATTGTGTGCTCGCCTCCGGTGGTGACAACGAACTTACCCATCCCAAGCAATTTTGTAACTTTCTTTTGGATAGCCGAGATTGCGTCTTTATCAACCAGGCCTTTAAATTTCAATGGCTTCAGTGTAGTGATTCCCTTTTCGAAGCAAAGTTCACGGTCGAATTCATCATCATAAAATTCCACATAAGCGCTGGCGCCGAGTATCCCGGCAGGCCCTTTCGAAGCGCCGCCGCCATAGCTTGTGGTATGCTCGTAAGGGCAAGAAAGTATTACTATTTGCGAATTATCAAAATCAGAGTATTTATTTTCTATTGCAAGAAAATTCTTTTTCTCTCCGAGAATCTTCATTTAAAATTCCTTAGTTGACAAATGTTTAACAAATATAACGTTTATTACTTTTCAATAATTTTATTAATTTTTTTATTAGAATAGAAAATAAGGGAGATAAGTATTATTGTACATGGCAGGGAACCTTCGAAGCCTGCCAGGCCGCCGTTCATCAATTCCGTTCCCGTAAGTTTAAGATTAACAATGGATTCGTGGCTGAAACCGCTGACATTGAATCCAAGTAGCAATCCCATTGTGGTATTCCACAAAAAATGAAATACAAATGGCGCCGCAATGCTGCCTGTTCTAAGAAATAAAACACCAAGAAACCATCCGGCAATGAATATATTAGCATAAGCTGCTATCGTTAAATTGGGATTCATGGCATGTGCTGCTGTAAAAAGCGCCGACGATATTATCAACGAAGAATTTGTTCCGGCAATTTCCTTCAATCCCGTAATAATAAAGCCCCTGAACAGCAGCTCTTCATAGAATGCAATTAATAAATAGAATAATATAGATAATCCTATAGGATATAGATTTGCGTTAATGCTAATGATTTCAGCAGTACCGGCAGCTAAATTAATAATGAGGCCTATGAATGGAGCCAGGATTCCTGCTGCTATCGTAAATAACAATACTACACTCTTTGTTCTCTTAAAGCCGAGTTCAGCTGGTTTAATGCCGGCTAAATAATATGATAAGGTTATTAATGAAATAATAAATACTAATTCTGCAGAAATTGTGCCCATGAAAAAAAGGTATTCATAAACTTCGAGGCTGCCCATCAATGTTGAGATGTCTGTTTCATGTAAGATAATCCATTCAGATATGCCTGCAATAACGGATATTACTGCAGATGTTAATAGTATTAACAGTATGTGCAATAGCCTTTTAGACTTTATGTTCATTCCTCTGA
>DAINRZ010000509.1:0-3227 GCA_036741575.1 Kapaibacterium sp. (SeqCode) | reverse complement strand
TAAAAAACTTTTGCTTTTTAAGGCCAAGTTCACCGCCGAAATTCTCTTGAACGTAACTTGTATATTTATCAATCAGTTTTTCCTCGAGTGTGTCGTTAACTACTAAGAATTTAACTATACCCCCAACGGTATCCCGGCGTACAATATCGTACATTTTACCTGCCAGGCGGAATTCATTTTCATGAATGAAAACTAATCCTGAAGTGCCAACCTTTAAATCTTTTACCTTAGCCTGTATTAGCTCGAGGCTGCCGGCGGGTATCTTACCCAGGATAAATCGTTTCATTTCTTTGCGGATTTGCCTCTGTGCCATAGAAAATCCAAGCACAGGCACAGCTGTATTTAATACGACAGTCAGAAGCAATATTAATGAAACATACTTTTTCATAGATACAAATTAACGAAATTCTCATCTCCCAAATTTTAATTTGAGACGAAAACTAATAATTTATTTCCATGAAACAATAAATATCCATAAATTGCTTTATATAAGCAAATGAAAGAAATATATTGAATGAATAAATGAAAGATGGATATGAGATTGATTAAGTACATTTTAGGCCTGATGATATTTGCTTCCACGGTTTTAATAACTTATGCCCTTGCAGGAAACTACCACAGATACGAAGCTGATGAACAAGAAATATACAAACCGCAGTATATCTTCAATGAATTGAACGGGAATTTTGAGGCTAAGCCTGCTGCCTGCTCCCACTCGAAACGATATAAGTTTAATACTAATTCGCCACAGCTCGAAACAAAGGGCAATAGAAGCTATAATGTATTAAGCTATGATATTTATTTCGACTGGTATGCCATTCTCTCACAATCAGTAGCAATAGATACAAATGATGAAGGCGAAGAGGTTAGAAGCCTCAGCAGGTTTTGGAACGGAAGAAACATAATAATAGTGGAAGCCACAGAAGGCAACGTTAAACAATTAGAATTTGATTCTGAAGGGCTCGAAATTGCGGGAATATCAGTAAATGGAGTACCTATCGAGGAATTCGATCAACCTGATTCAACTAATTTTTTGACTGTCGAATTACCCCTGGTTCTTTCCAAAGGCGATTCTGCAGTAGTCGTTATCGATTACAGTTATATATCAAAAAAGGAAAACGGTGGTTTTTTCCTCTATCCAGAAGGATTATACGTTAATAATTCGAGGAAATATACCGACTCGCTGGGAAATGAAAGAGTAGATTCATTTTTTGTCGAATCGAGGCTTGCATACACAATGAGCGAACCCCAGGACGCCAGGCAATGGATGCCCTGCAACGACGACCCGAACGATAAAGCTATCGCTTCGATAGCTATTAGAGTCCCACAGGGATACAGGACTGCCTCGAACGGCCTATTGGCTGATTCCTTGCTGGAAGGCGATATGGTTACATATTTCTGGAAGCACCAATATCCCGTAACAACGTACCTTCTACATGCAGCAGCGTCGAAATACGTTGAATTCAGCGAATGGTACAGGAAAGTAAGCAACCCGTCGGATAGTATTCCAATCCTCTACTTTGCATGGGAAAATGATTATAAAAGCAATGTTGTGGACTGGGTACACCATAACGCAAAATATATGCTCAGGACAACCAAATCTCAAATGGAAACTTTTTCCACATTATTCGGCGAATATCCTTTCGAAAAATATGGAATAGTACCTGTTTTTCCATTCTATTACGGGGGAATGGAGCACCAGACAATAACTACCGTACACAGGAATTGGTATATTCCCGGCAGCGACGGCGGTTTTGCCCATGAGCTAGCCCACCAATGGCTTGGCGATTTGGTTACATGCGAAACATGGAAGGATATCTGGATTAACGAAGGCGGCGCCACATGGTCCGAAGCCTTATGGGCCGACAAGCAGTGGAAAGGATACTACCAGACGATGCAAAGCAAGCGCTGGGGATATTTATACACATACTGGGGTTTCGGCGGCGGCCTGAAAGAGCCTCCTATCTACGGCATTCCGATTGAATCACTGTTTAATACTCCTACGACTTATTACAAAGCATCGTGGGTATACCATATGCTGATGGAATTAATCGGAAAAGAGCAATTTTTCCCGCTGCTCCGTAAAATGCTTCAGCAATATGCTTTTAATAATATGACCACCCAGGAGTTCAAGGATTTCTTTATTGCCCAGGGGCTCGACCTGCCTGTACCGCTCGGGACTTATTTCGACCAATGGCTTATTAAAAGAGGCCATCCCGTTTATAATATTAAATCAGCATCAACAAAATTAGGTGATAGTGAATACGAGGTAAAAGTAAACATAAATCAAATTCAGGAAGGAGACAACATACCAGATGTGTTTGTTATGCCGGTTGATTTGCTTTTTATAAAAGGAGATTCAGTCCATAACACTGTTACCATTCTGAATGATTCAAGGAACCAGGAATATACTATGAATCTATCTTATATTCCCGACGAAGTACGCATCGATTCGAATAAAGTACTGCTTCAGCACCTGGAATCACTGACAACCGTAACTGAAAGCTCGTACCAAATTAACGAGGTTAAGTTATATCCTAACCCTGCCAAAGGAAACTCTATCTGTACAATTGACCTTCCTATCGATATTTTTTCAACAATTGGGATAGAAATATTCGATATTAACGGGAACAGAATGCAGAGTATATACAACGGCAGCCTCGGGGCCGGCAGTTATAAATTCAGCTTCGCAACGGTCGGAATGGCTTCGGGAGTTTACCTGGCACGAATTAGTGTAAACGGCATCTATCTTAATAAAGTATTCACAGTGAATAATTAAAAGTCTGATTTTACTATTTTATTCTACTGAATTTAACTCGATTTATATTTATTCCGTTCCTGACAACGAGGTAGTAATTACCCGATGCTAAGTCGTTAAGTGAATATTTAATTATATTCATACCCTGTTCTAGGTTGAAGTTTCTTTCATTTCCCAACAGTATTCCCTGCATAGAATAAACTGATATTTCGGCAACTCCGCCGGTTTCGGAATTAACCGATATATTCAGGAAATCGCCTGCGGGATTGGGTGCAGCAGATACAATATCAGAATATTGTATATCATCGTCCGTGCCTGTATATAGTGTAGAACCCTGGAAAAAAGCAACGTTATCACCCGTAGGTTCAGAATTACTTTCGAATAAAACCGAATCCTTAAATACACCTTCGGCAGTAGGTTTAAATGTAACGCTGAACTTATAGGGCTCGTTTCCGGGCGGAATAATTAT
>DAINRZ010000508.1:0-3237 GCA_036741575.1 Kapaibacterium sp. (SeqCode) | reverse complement strand
GTCGGGTATTTTGGCAAGGAATATTGATAATTACAATTACGATACTGTAAAACAAAAAATGAGGCAGTTCAACAAAACTACAGGTGAGCTTTCGGAACTGCTCGATAACATGCTTAACTGGTCCAGGTCGCAAAGCGGGAGAATATTATTCCAACCCGAAAAATTTGATTTCGACAGGCTTATCCATGACACCATCGAATTGTACGATGAATTCATCAGGATTAAGAATATTAAAATTGAGTTCAATTCATCCGTCGGCAACAAGATTTTTGCAGATAAAAACCTTATGGGGGCAGTTATAAGAAACCTAATCTCGAACGCTGTGAAATTTTCGGCAGGCGATGGCGTAATCCGTATAGAATCTTCGGCCGTTGACGGCACCATCCATTTTTGTGTCAGTGATAACGGTGCCGGCATGGGGGGCGAGGAACTTGCTGCCTTGTTCAGGGCAGAGGCATCAGCAAGCCTAAGAAATAAAAATACAAACAAAGGCACCGGACTTGGATTGATTATTTGCAAGGATTTCATTGATAAACACGGCGGGAGTATTTGGGCAGAGAGCAGTCCGGGCATAGGCAGCGACTTCCATTTTACTATCCCGGTGAAGTCAGATAATTAAATTTTTATAATAATCCGTAATTACCTAATTAAATTTTTATTTCTCCCGATAAATTAGTTACGGTGGTAGTCTCATGATTGCCTTCTCATTTATCTCAATGGCAGATAGTGGGAATTTTGCTTTTTAATGGAACAATTAAAGGGTGCTTTGATTAATGGTTAATAAACTTGAACCATTATTGATTAAATACCTGGGCTGGTTCCTGGGTAAGACGGTCAATCTGTCTCTGGAAGAAAAACTATTGCGGCTAATGGTTTTTTTTGCATTAACATTCCAGGGCATGAGCACCGTTCTGAACTATTACGCACAGCAAAATGACGAGATCAATATCCTGGGTGTTGCAAGCACTTGTTTTTACCTGATAGTTTATATAATATCATTCAGAAAAATTAGTTTCTTTTTTCTTTTCTATCTGATGGTTGCAGGTACGCTTTTTTCAGTATTTCTTGCATGGAAATACTTCGACGGATACGATGGCACGGCCTTCTTCATATTATTAATACTGACTATCTTTTACTCGCTGCTATCAAAGGGCGTCCATTCAATAATCGTTTTGCTCCTGGCCCTGGGGCTGATGACCGTGCTTAGCTTTGCAGAGCACTCAGGCTTTGCCGAAGTCTTGAATTACAAAGATGAAACCGCAAAATTCAGCGATATTTATTTTACAGTGCTTCTTGCGGTTATATCTGTTTTCGTTGCTGTTAAAGCTATTTTCAACAGGTACCTGCTTAGGGAAAAAGACCGGATAGAGAAAATGGAGCTCCAAAAAAGAAACGAAATTATTACAGTGCAAAACTTGCAATTGAAAGAGCTGGATTCAACAAAAAACAAGTTCTTTTCAATTATATCGCACGACCTGAAAAGCCCTATCTCGGCTGTGGACAGCCTGCTGAAGCTTATGGACAGCGAAATTGAAGAGATGACAATGGAGGAAATTACACATTTTGTGTCGGTGCTGCGAAAATCGACTAACAACTTGCTTCAGTTGACCGAAAACCTGCTGACCTGGGCCTCGCTAAACACAAATAAAATAAGCTTTTTGCCCGAAAAGATAAACCTAAGCAGTTTAATTGATGAGAATTCAAGTATGATATCACAATTATCGGCAAAGAAAAAAATAACCATATTAAACAAAACAGACGAATCAATCGAAATTGTTGCGGACAGAAACATGATGTCCCTCGTCATCAGGAACATTGTATCGAATGCAGTTAAATACTCCTTCAGAAACGGTACGGTAACAATAGAAACAGAAACATTCCCAGAGCGAATATCCGTAAAAATATCAGACAACGGAATCGGCATGACTAACAGTCAGGTAGAAAAGCTTTTCAGGTTAGATTATTCAACTTCTACTCCCGGTTCCGAGGGCGAATCAGGCACCGGCCTTGGATTGGTGCTGTGCAGGGAATTTATCGATAAACACAATGGAACTATAGATGCGCAAAGCGAACCGGGGCGGGGCAGCGCTTTCAGAATTGTTTTGCCGTATGGGGCTGCTTTGGATTCGATTCGGAATTAGCAGCCTGCCTACTTTCTTTTTAGTAAGTTATAGTTTTTGAATGTAAAAATCTGCCTGCCGCAAAGGACTTTCTGCTCGATGAAGGTCATTAACCTTATGCGCAGCCTTTCGTGTTTTTCCATAGTGCGGTAGGGATTGGGCCTGCCGCCGTACTGTAGTTTATCGCCCCAGTCAAATTTGCTTATCCACTCCTTCATGACTGCCGGGTGCGAGCCCCTGAATTCTTCCAGCAGATTGAGCGGCCCATAGTCGAATTCCTTGGGTGCATGCAAATAAATATCGGCAGCCTGCTTCCTGCCCTTGTGGTTTGTATCGAAAGCCTGCCTTTTTGCCATCATATACGAAGGCGGCCTCACCCATCCGTAATGGAAAATTCTGGCATCGACAGAAGCAACATTGAGTTTGTGTGTGCCTTGCTGCTGCCTGTAGTTAATCCCGTCAAAACCGGGTATCCTCCTGAACGACTGTGCCGACTCCCAAGAATGAATTTCGGGGTCGTTCCTAATAATCCTAATTTCATGCGGATACCACCCGTGAGATAAATGATAGTGGCCGTAGTCGCCCCAAAAATGCAGATAATTAAAAATTAGCCCTTCGACTTCTTTGTCGCCGAGAAGCTGCCTGCAGCGGCCTGCAATTTTCTCGTGGTCTTCTTCGTGCAATACTTCGTCTGCCTGCAGATAAAGCAGCCAATCGCCCGAGCAGGCAGCCCTGGCAATATCTGTCTGGTGTGCATGCTCCATTCCCCTGGGGTATTTTTCGATATCCCAGGGCGAATCGATAATCCTGACCTTTGCCGATCCGATGCTTTCAATTTCGGCTCTCGAGCTATCATCGGCATCGCAATCTCCCAAAGCTACAATAAACTCATCGACAATCGGCAGTGCAGACATTATAGACTGCTTTACGGGGTAATACAGCTTCGAAGCGTTTTTCAGCATCGTAAACCCGGATATCTTCATGAAAACAGAAATTAATCCAACATAATATTTCTCAAAATTAAGCAAAATGTTTTTTATCGGCAGCAATTAGAATTTTCTTTTTGTAAGGGGAATTTTGTTTCGTATTTTAATAGCTTAATTTTTATTATGTATTA
>DAINRZ010000507.1:0-3237 GCA_036741575.1 Kapaibacterium sp. (SeqCode) | reverse complement strand
GTGGGATTGATACCCCGAAGCTAGCATCGGGATTGTACATTTAGTAAATAATTGCTGCCATTCCTTTCGGCATTTACTTTTTGCAAAGTTCCGGAATAATAACTTGTTCCATACACAAAAAAATCATTTTTGAATTTTTCCTTAAAAAAAAATCATTTTTATTTAATTATTTCATTGATTTTAAAAGATAATGTATTATCTTTGCTTCTGCAGCAGTGGAAGATTTTATATAAAAGGATATAATGTCCCAAAAAACATTATTCGATTACGGATTTGTAAGAATTGCCTCGGTATCGCCGGTGATTAAAGTTGCCGACACAAAATTCAACACCCTGAAATTAAAGAAAGCAATAGATTATTGCCTCGACAAAGGATTTCGGTTTATACTTTTTCCCGAGTTAAGCTTGACGGGATATACCTGCGCCGACCTTTTCCTTCAGGATACACTGTTAAAATCTGTTGAAAGCTCTATTTCCGAATTGGCAAGATATACCCGCGCTAAAAAAGCAACAATAGTCGTCGGTGCTCCGCTTGCCTGCCTGAATAAACTGTACAACTGTGCAGTTTTTATTTCTGACGGCAATATCCTGGGTGTAGTCCCCAAAACATACCTGCCCAATTACAACGAATATTATGAGAAACGATGGTTTTCATCGGAACTGGACAGGAACATCGATACAATACTAATCGACGGCAGCGAGGTGCCTTTTGGCGCCGATATACTATTCAGGCTGCGGGAACTGCCCGAATGCCTGGCGGGCATAGAAATATGCGAAGACCTGTGGTCTGTAATTCCGCCCAGTTTCCAGATGGCTGCCGCCGGCGCCACACTACTAATGAATTTATCGGCTGGCAACGAAATCCTGGGCAAAAGCAATTACAGGCGCGAGCTTGTGGTATCCCAATCGGCAAGATGCATTGCTGTTTATGCTTACTCTTCGGCCGGATTTGGTGAATCTACAACCGATGTGGTTTTCGCGGGGCACAATATTATTGCCGAAAACGGCAGGCTTTTGGCTGAATCAAAAAGGTTGAGGCTGGAAGCAGAATATACTTTTGCCGAAGCCGATATTAACCGCATGGCGCTCGAACGACTAAGAAACAAGACTTTTGCAGATACCCGTGAAATGAAAAAATTCAGGATTATCGAGTTTAGCCTGATAGCCCCAAAAGCTATATTCGAATACCTGAAATTCAGCTGCAATCCTTTTGTGCCTGACGATGAATCGAAAAGAACTGAAGTTTGCGAAGAAATTTTCTCGCTGCAGGCCATTGCACTTGCAAAGCGCATCATGCATATAAATACGAAAAAAGTTGTTATCGGTATATCGGGTGGGCTCGATTCTACTTTGGCTCTTATTGCATCGGCAAGGACATTCGATTTGTTGGATTACAGCAGGAAGGGAATAATTGCCGTTACCATGCCAGGCCCTGGCACAACCCAGAGAACCAGAAACAACGCACAATTGCTGGCAAAAGCCATGGGTGTTAGCTTCGAAAAGATCGATATATCCAAATCTGTAAAACAACATTTAAACGATATTAAACATCCCGAAGGTAATTTTGATATTGTATATGAAAATGCCCAGGCACGCGAACGGACACAAATACTGATGGACCTGGCAAATAAACATAATGCCATTGTAATAGGAACAGGTGACCTATCGGAATTAGTTCTCGGATGGTGCACATACAATGGAGACCATATGTCGATGTACGGCCTTAATGCAGGTATTCCCAAGACATTGGTAAGATATATCGTAAGGTGGTATGCCGAAAGCGCAGCTCTATATAATAAGGATAGCAAAAATGCTGATGTAATCAAGAAGGCATTGGCAGATATTGCCGCTACTCCAATTTCGCCGGAACTGATACCTCCCGATAAAGATGGCAATATTGTTCAGGAAACCGAGAAGGCCGTCGGGCCGTATATCCTAAACGACTTTTTTATTTATTATGTAGTTAGACTCAATTTTTCGCCTAAAAAAGTTCTGTTTATTGCCGATAATGTATTTAAAAATGATTATAGATTTGATGAAATAAAAATGCATTTAGTAAACTTTTATAATAGATTTTTTGCTAGCCAATACAAACGCTCATGCTTGCCCGACGGAGTTAAAGTAGGAAGTGTATCCGTTTCGCCCCGCAGTGATTTGCGAATGCCGAGCGACGTAACTGTAAAATTATGGGAAAATGAAATCAGGGAGTTGGAAAAAAATTAAACTAAAATTAATTAATTGTTGGCCGATTATTAAAATATGATTAATTTTAAATATATAAAGAATGAATAAAAATTAATAGATTAGGCAAAAATAAGTATTTCTACTTATTGATTGGATTTTGAATAAGGCATATATTAATAATAGATAAAAATGAATAAAAGATAATAAACCCTTAAGTGGGAGGAAAAATGAAAATATGTTACAAATTTAAAATATTCCTTCAGAAAAGCATAACGCCGGCATTTGCTCTTTTGTTGTTTGCAGGAAGCTCCTGTTTGTTTGCTCAGGGCAATGCCGGTATCGGCACAAATTCACCTGACCCGTCGGCTATGCTCGATGTATATTCCACGTCGATGGGTTTGTTGGCCCCGCGAATGACGCAGGCTCAGCGCAACGCAATTGCCTCGCCTGCTGCCGGGCTGATAGTATTTAATACTTCAAGCAGCCAGTATAATTATTATGACGGTACTGCATGGCAGGTTTTCATCGGCGGTGTAACACCCTGGTTTCTATCGGGCAATGCAACGGCCGATGCCTGGAACGGGACTGCCGGCTCTTATATCGGCACAAGCAGCAACCAGCCTTTGATTATTGCTACTACCGATGTTTCATCGCAAAATATTCAGCTTTGGACAAATAATACCGAAAGAATGCGCCTGACAGGCGACGGCAAACTTGCACTCGGGCTTACAAACCCTTTGGGATTTTTGGATGTGAAACAGCCGAATACGGCAGACCTCGGTGACGCACCGGCTATGAATGTTATCAGGGACAATAACGGAGCAGTCATATCCTCGACTTATCCGGTTGTAAGGATTATACAGGATAATACTGCCGACCAGAACGCTTCGCTTTATGTGAGGCAGGACGGTGTGCCGGCAAGCCCCATAGAGCTGCCGGCCGTTTATGGCCTGGCTGCCGCCAATACTGCCGAGCAGACAATCGGCGTGTGGGGCGATGCCACTTTGGGTTCGGGTTCTATTGGTGTGCTGGCAACGGGAAACGGTACGAGCAA
>DAINRZ010000506.1:0-3238 GCA_036741575.1 Kapaibacterium sp. (SeqCode) | reverse complement strand
TCATCTTCAAATTCGTTTTTTCTGTTTGGTACATTACATTTAATAGTAGGATAGAGGCCCAGACCATGAGACCCAAATTTTAATTCGAGTTTTTCTATAAACTTGAATGGTGTTTTCCAGTAACTAAAAATACCTTTACTGTCAGAAAAGTCTATACTATCTTTTACTAATAGTAGAGCTTTAAACAAACTACTCTTTCCAGCCCCATTGGGACCAGTTAATATTGTAATTGGCCTAAATTCGAATTCAGCCATTTTGCCATTAGCCCCGAAGGTTCTAAAATTTTTAATACCAAACTTCTTTATCATTCAATAACCTATCAATATAATTGTTTATGATAGCAAATTTAGTGTTTTTTTTAGAATTTCAATTACTTATTCAATCATTAACTGAATAAATTTTTGAAAACCAAGCCAATATAATTTGTTTGGGCATTTAAGAAATAAAATTGAATTATTCAATGTATAGACGAATTGTGGACAGCATTTGTAATAAGTCAATGGGAATAAAAACAAAGACTAATTTGGCTCAAGCATAGGGAAATGGATTAACTCTCATCATAATAATGCAATATAATAAAAAAAGGCAGGCGCTCGATGGCCTGCCTTTTTAGTATGTATATTTAAGCTGATTTTATACCCAGCCGCGCATTTTAACTGCTTCGGCTACTCTGGATACCGAAATCATGTAAGCTGCGTCGCGCATGTAAACGTTGCGCTGGTGAGCCAAATCGGAAACTGCATGGTAAGCGTCTGTCATCTTGGTGTCGAGTTTTTCCAAAACTTCTTCTTTGCTCCAGTAGTAGTTCATGTTGCACTGAACCTGTTCGAAATAAGAGCAAGTTACGCCACCAGCATTAGCCAAAAAGTCGGGAATCATCCAGATATTTTTGGATTTGATGATTTCGTCAGCTTCGGGAGTTGTCGGGCCATTTGCGCCTTCGACGATAACTTTAACTGACGATTTAATCCTGGGAGCTGTTTCGGCATTAATCTGGTTTTCGAGCGCTGCAGGAATAAGGATATCAACTTCCTGGTCAATCCAAGCGTCGCCTGGCAGAACTTCGAAACCGAGGCCTTTAGCTTTTTCAATGTCGATTTCGCCAAACCTGTCGGCAATAGCCTGAAGCTGCTTCATGTCGATGCCGTCTTTTTTAACGAAAGTAAATGATTTCTGTTCTTTGTTGTTCCAGCAGGAAACTGCAATAGCTTTGCCGCCATACTGAGTGTAAAGTTCGATGGCATACTGGCTTACGTTGCCGAATCCCTGGAAGGATGCTGTAGTTTTCTTAATATCGATATTTAATTCTTTGAGTGCTTCGCGTAGAGTATAGACAGCGCCGTAGCCTGTTGCTTCTGTCCTGCCGAGCGAGCCGCCCAGTCCTAGCGGTTTGCCGGTGATAAGGCCTGGAAGCCTTTGGCCGTGAATTCTTTCATATTCATCAAGCATCCAGAGCATGTGCTGACCGGATGTCATTACATCGGGAGCCGGAACATCCTGGAAGGGGCCGATATTTTTTGCAAGCTGGCGAACCCATCCGCGGCAAATTGCTTCCTGTTCCCTCATCGAAAGGTTGTGAGGGTCGCAAATTACGCCGCCCTTGCCGCCGCCGAGAGGTATATCGACAACTGCTGTTTTCCAGGTCATCCACATAGAGAGCGCTCTTACAGTATCAACAGTTTCCTGGGGGTGGAACCTGATGCCGCCCTTGCTGGGGCCTCTTGCATCGTTGTGCTGAACCCTGAAACCTTTGAATACTTTGTAACTTCCGTCGTCCATCCTGACAGGAATATTAAAATGATATTCGCGGTCGGGATTCCTTAACAAATCGCATGTTGCCTTATCCAAACCTAATTTTTCCGCTACAGAATCAAACTGCCTCTGTGCCATTTGAAACGGATTAAATGCTCCACTACTCATGTCTATCCTCCAAAAAATTGCGGGATTAATTAATCCCAAAATATATTTTTACAAATTTGTAAATTACAGATATGCAATTTAAGAAATATTAATACAATCCTAATACATATTATTTTAACATATTTATGGGATTTTAAAAAATTTTCTTCCGCCAATTTTTATAGAAATTTCGTAAATAATTGATATATAAAAAAATATATTATTTGTTAATTAGTTGAAAAAACTTTTTATTCTTAGTGTTTCTAAACTTTTAATTAATAAAGTTTAAAAGTTTGGTAATCGGATGTTCACAAATTTTAAATTGTTGATTTAGTTTGGTATAATAACTTTATTAATAGGCCGATATTTCATAAATTAATAAAAAGATATTTTTAAAAATGGAAATGAATGATGAGCTTCGAGCCTAAAGACTTGAATATCGAAAAGCTGATGGAAAGGGCCAGGGAACTGGAATGTATTTACCTTGTCGATGAAATCCTTGCTAACGAGGATTTTTCTTTCGAGGAAATACTGTCCGAAGTTGCGGACGTTTTGCCTACGGGTATGCAGTATCCCGATAGTTGCTATGCTTTTGTAATATTTGACGGAAAGCCCTATTGCAAGCATAAATTCTTACCTTCAGAGAATTTTATAAAAGCAACAATAAAGGTACAAAAAGAGATATTCGGCTTTGTCGAAGTTTATTATGGCGATAAAGGCAGCGCTTCGTTTCTGGATGAAGAAAAGAAACTGATCACAGCGGTTGCCGACAGGATTAGCTTATATATTATTCATCAGAAATTCAGCGACGTTTTCCGCGAGTGGCGCAACAAGCAGGTGGACCCGAGCGATAAGAAGCCCGACTGGCGGGTGATTATGGATATGCTTAAAAGGACTGACCAGCACACATTCTCTATTATATCCCGAAAAATGATTAACCACCTTTTCTACAAAGGAATAAAAGAAGCGAAGGAAATCTTTAAAAAACTTGGCAATCTTTACGATGAAGACATTCCCGGAACTGAAGTGAACCGTCCTACCAAGAAGCAAGCTCTGGATAATTCTTTCAACCTTGGCGACGAGATTTTTTCTATTGCTTCGCTCTACCTGACCGAGGACGAGATTCTAAATAATATCCAGAAATGGATTAACGAGGAAAAAACCCACTTTCTTGTAAAATCGCTTGCCAATCTGAGTACGCCTCTTATAGAAATTGCCGATTCGATAAGAAGGTATTATTTGATTAGCCCCAACCTGGGCGACCGCAGGTCTGCAAACAGCGAAGGCATAAGGGTTTCTCTCGTCAGGCGGTTCCTGACCGACCAGCTGGATTATATTA
>DAINRZ010000505.1:0-3243 GCA_036741575.1 Kapaibacterium sp. (SeqCode) | reverse complement strand
AATGAAAAAATTGATATTTATACTTGCCGCAATATTATCCGTCACGGCTGCCTCGGCATATACCCCGCCGGATAGCTGTTTGAAGATGATATGGCCAGATGATTGGGACCACTTGAACCAGAAAGGTTCCATTAATCCCGATTCAGTAATGGTGGACATTTGCCCGGAGTCTCCAACTTTTGGGAAATGGTTTGCAAAGAGACATTGGAGAATTCAATTCTACAATAATTGCTATCCGTTTGATACTGTATTAGATACTAATGAAATCAGATCAATTGATAACATAAGTTTGAAGCACCCTACTATAAGGCAGCGATTTCTTGAACTGCAAAATGAATTCGGAAATATTTACTTTATGGGATTAGAGAAGCCTGTACCTGATACAATGCTATTTTATAATCCTGTAGTTCGCATGTTTTTCGAAGATTACCAGGATTATAAAAGAATTGACAGTGTATTCATTTCAACAGTTGATTCATTAAAGGCAATTTCTTATGAATTTAAGGCAATGCAATTAACAAATGTATATGATAATCCTTCAAATGATAATAAGTTTAAAATTATTAAAACCATTTTCACAGAAGATTATTTAAACATCGGGCAAGAAACAGCAACAGGCAATGAAAATATAATCATATATTCAGTAAACGGAAGTATAATATTAAATACTCTATATCAGGAGTCTATTGATATTAGTGGCCTTCCAAAAGGGATATATTTTGCAAAATATAATGATAAATTCTATCGAATAATCAAATTCTAACATAATAAAAATAATCAGTAATTAATTAAGGAATAGTATGAAAGCATTATTTCTATGTTTGTTTATTGTTGCGACAACTTTGTACTCTCAAAGCAACAATGATTGCAATTTACAATTAATTTGGCCAAACGATTATGACCATATAAAACAGGAAGGTTCAATCAATCCCGATTCTGTTATGGAGGATATTAACCCTGAGTCTCCAACTTATGGAAAATGGTTTGCAAAAAAGTACTGGACTTTAGCGTTTTACAACTATTGCTATCCTTTTGATACTGTATTAGATTCGAATGAAATTAGATCAATTGATAATATAAGTTTGAAGCATCCTACGATAAGACAACGATTTCTTGAATTGCAAAATGAATACGGAAATATTTATTTTATGGGATTAGATCATTATGAAGACGACTCACTACTAATCTATAATCCAATCGTTCGAATGTTTTTTGAAAATTATCAGGATTATAAAAAAATTGATAGTATATTAATCAATACAATCGATTCGATTAAAAATCCAATCTTTTATAAATTCAGAGCTAAACAGTTAACTTCAATGCCAATAGATATAGCAATGCAACCGAACGTAAATGAATCTGATATTTATTATTCTTTTGGTCAATATTCAAATTTTTATCACCTCAATTGGCAGCCTTATGGGTTCCAAACCGCTATTTACGAACTGAACTGCCCAATGGCCTGGGAAATTACAAGAGGTTCGGGGTCCATAATTCTTGCATTTGATGATTCATTTATTGGTTCTTCTAATCATCCGGATATCATAAATCATAAAAGCCCGACAACAATAAGAGATGGTATTTCTCTGGGCAGGCATTTAGGCGTTGACCATGGATTAGCATCTGTTTCTAATGCTGTATCCGAGGCCAAATTTATCTCTGGAACCCCATTAGGTAACATTGTAGGAACTTCACCTGAATGTTCATCAGCAATTACAGATCAAGAAGTATATAATTATGATTTGGATAATCTAACAAATAATCATGTTTCCTTTCCTCATATTTTGAATATGAGTTATGGAGATAATGACATCAATTGGAAGTTTACTAATCCAACAATGGATTCCGGAATTGTTTGCCTGGCTGGCGCAGGAAACGATAGAGCAGCGCTAAACAATGGCGGTGCAAGAGCGGAAACAGTACATCCCGACCAGAGCCATGAATTATTACCTACTTCATTTTATCCTGCTTCAAGTGTCCTAACAGACCCCTTAGACCCATATAATCCGAATTTGGACTACAGAGTAATTTCGGTTGGCGCAACAAAAAGCGGTGTATGCAAAAATAAATTTTGCGAGCCATGGGGCCCCCCCTACCAGGAAATCGGACCTAATTATAGTAATGAAATACAATTTAGGGATTCATGGAATTTTTCTCCTGGCGTAAATAAATTTTCTAATATACCTGACCCAATAAACAGAATAATAGAAAAAGAAAGAGCATTTATAGATGTTGTAGCTCCAGGTTCCGGTATATTAAGTGCTTGGGAAGCAGGCGGCAGCAGCCCTTGCGACATTACTAATGCCCCAATCGGCTCGGATTCCTGGTTTCAGTGTAAAACAGGCATTCCGACGCCTAATCCAAAAACTCAGGCGTGGTTCGATAACCCAAATGTGAGAAATGCAATTCAGGATGCAAAAAAATATACAATCCTTCATGGTACTTCGAATAGTACGCCTTTAGTATCAGGAGTTGTAGGGCTTATGCTTTCAGTTAATAGGTATTTCGGCGTTGAGCTTAAACCTGATGGAAAGCCTTTAAATGGTTTGAATGTACACCGAAGAGTATATAATGCTTTAACTTTTACAACAAATAAAATAGATGATTTTGAAAACTTTTCGGCAGACAGATTTACATTCCCTAATAGTAATACTGTATTCTATTATTCAAACTCTTATCCTACAGGTTACCAATATGATTACAGAACCCAATGGAACGATAACCTGAAAAGAAGCTGGGCCCAGCGAATGGGATTCGGGCTGGTTAATGCTTACCGGGCTGTCGCTCATTCCATCAGGCAAAAAGGAGCTTACGAATACAACCTGGCAAGCAGCGCCACACTCACTTTTGCCGACAATGACGGCTCAGGCGATTCGCGCGGTTATGTCAACCCCGACGGCAATTTACTGATGCACTGGGGCGGTATTGTCAACGAAGGAACCAGGCCATTTGAATTGCAGAATTGGCGCGGGCCTACTGGTGGAAACGAC
The DNA here is from genome assembly GCA_036741575.1 of Kapaibacterium sp. (SeqCode). Lineage (GTDB taxonomy): Bacteria > Bacteroidota > Ignavibacteria > Kapaibacteriales > UBA2268 > DAINRZ01. Next base: position 253 of record DAINRZ010000505.1, on the reverse strand, counting down.
GGTGTATTGAATGTACTCGAATGGGGCGGTGTTTCCTTGCCGGGCGAATTCCATAACAATCAGGGCGTTACGAGAATAAACCATACAAGTAATTCGGCACAGGTGGCAATCACTATACCCGAGAATTGCATCCTGGCAATTGACGGTAAGTTTTGAGAATATATTTTGAAAATATTACAATATTTATTTTGAAATTCAAAAATAATTTTTGTATATTTATGTCAGATATTTTTATAGATTCGGAAAATAATTT
>DAINRZ010000504.1:0-3244 GCA_036741575.1 Kapaibacterium sp. (SeqCode) | reverse complement strand
TTGGCGGATATTTTAACGATAATTTTACATTCCCCAGGTATAATCTCGATGTTTCGTTCGTACGTGCTTACGAAAATGGAGCCCCTTATAAATCAAAGGATTATTTCAGGTGGAACACAAAAGGCGCAGCCGAAAGCGAGCTTGTTTTCATCCCCGGCAATCCGGGCCACACAAATAGGTTGATTACCAGCCCTGAGTTTAATTTCCTGAGGGATTGCCACGAAAAGAAATCGTATATTTTATCTAAGTATTTTTATGAATATGCGCTGGAAAAGGATTTTGAAGGATTCAGCAACAACCTGATTCTGCAGATTACTAACAGGCACAAGATTAATTCGGGCATGGTTTATGGAATGGATCAACAACGCAACGCAAAAAAAATTGAAAACCTGCACCAGACAGTTGTGGGGAAATTAAAGGGAAATCAGCCTTTGCTAAATGAATATATTAATTCCTACAATATAATTGACAGCCTGGCAAGCGAACTATGCTCAGCTTACAGGCACAGAATCTTCGTGCTGAAGGACATTGATCTTTACCAGCAGGCCCAGATACTTTACCGGCTGGCATATGAACTTGATACTAACAGGGAACTGACAACCAAAGAGGAGACTATAAGGAATAAAGGCATTATAAAAATCGAAGATACAACAATTATTAACAAAGAAAATCAATTATATGCCCTGACAAAGTATTTCAATTCAATTAAAAAAGAAGGAATGGCCGATGAACTGAAGTTCTTTGAAATTACAGGGTTCGATAATCCCGATACTGCTGCAAGAGAGCTTTGCGAAACTAAACTTTACGACAGGGATTTCAGGGTGAAACTTATGATGGGCGGAGCTGAAGCACTGGAGGCCTGCAATGATCCGTTCATTCGGTTTGTAATAAAAGTGGAAAAGTCCTGTTCAAAATACAATGATGAATTTATTCAGGAAATCTGGTCTGGTTCTGAAAAGCAGAGTATAATCATTGCAAAGGCTTATAATGCTGTTTTGGGTAACGATATAACTCCCGATGCTAATTTTACTCCCAGGTTTTCTTTCGGCACCGTCAAAGGATATTTTATTAACGGGTATAATATCCCTTGGAAAACTACTATTTATGGCTTATTCGATAAATCTGCAAGCAACGGCAACAAGGGAGATTATTTCCTGCCGAAAAGAGTATGGGAGGCAGCAGGCGATTTAAATATGTCAACACCGTGCAATTACGTTACTACAAACGATATTATCGGTGGGAATTCTGGCTCCTCGGTAATCAATAAAAAAGCTGAAGTTGTCGGTATTGTTTTCGATGGAAATTTCGAAAGCATTATCGGCCAGTATGTGTTCGACGATGATTACGCCAGGGCTGTATGCGTACATCCAGCATTCATTATCGAAGCGCTAAGGAAGATTTACGATGCCGGCAGCCTGGCCGATGAAGTAGAAGGCAAGTAAAATTTTGGGAGTTTTTATGAAGATTTCGGTAATTCTAACAGCATTCATAATGATAACATCTGTGACTCTGGCCCAGGAAATTACAATAACTGATACTTTGAAGCAGGAATATGCACTCGGTAAAATGTCCTGGTTTGAATGGCAGCAAAAAGCGGGCTGGCCCGATTATTCTGCAAAAGAATATTCGCCGGGCGATTACATCGGGAAGATAAAGCAAAGCCTGGATGGCCGCGATATTTCGTTTGTTATTGTCGGCGCCTCATGGTGCGGCGATTCCAAAAAGGGGATGCCTGAAATATTTAAAATGATTTCTCTCCTGGAAATTAAAGATACCTGTATTCTGCTTATTGGTGTGGACAGGGATAAGCTTGATCCGGAAAGCATTTCAATTCAGTACGGTATTGAAAAAGTACCGACATTGATTGTTTACGAAGAAGGCAAAGAGCTGGGGAGAATAGTAGAAATACCGCTTCTTTCGTGGCACGAAGATTTGCTGGAAATTCTAAAAAAATAAGGATTATTTATGAGAAAAAAAATTGGGATATTGATAGAAAGCGATTTCTACGAGAAGGAAATAGAGTATTATAAAGAAAAGTTCCCCGGCGCCGGATACGAAACAGTATTTCTATCGAGGCTGTGGGGATTTGATTCGCTTACTTTCAAAGGCCACGAAACGCAAATGCCGCTTGAGTGCAGTAATAGTTTCGAGTCAATTTCAGACGAAAAGCTGGCGGATTTTTCTGCAATTATTGTTCCTTCCGGGTATGTGGCGGACAGGCTAAGGTATTCAGAAGATATTAATAAAATACCACCGGCTGCCGGTTTTATCGAACGGGCATTTGCCGCAGGCTCTGTAATCAAGGGAATAATTTGCCACGGCCTATGGCTGACGGCGCCTGTTGCAGGCCTGATAAAGGACAGGAAAATAACATGCCACAACAACCTGATTTGGGATGCAAGGGCATACGGGGCAGAATATATCGACAAAGACCTGGTTTGCGACGGTGACTTGGTGACCGCAAGGACGGGGGACCACTGCGAAATATTCGCCGATAAAATTTTGAGTTTGATTGAGGAAAAGAAATGAGTAAGTATATGAAATTAATAATATCGTTTTCTTTAGCTGTGTTGATATCCTGTTCGGGAGGCTACAACAAGGAAGATGCAAAGGAAGCCGAGAATCTTGCAGTCCTGCTCGATATGAGCATTGCAGATAATTATGCCGACATCAACAAAGCAGTCGAAATATGGAAAACCATGCCCGGCGAGGTGAGAAACAGTAAAAATCCCGTTAAAAATCCCTATGATTTCAATATCGAAACCGGAGATTGCAGAAAATACCTTGAAAAAATCGATAAAGACATCGAGATTGTAACATCTCTGGATATACCTGCCGATTTGGAAGATGTGATAAACAAACTGAGAGATATTTATGCCGAATCGTGCAATGCTATTTCGGATACTAATGCAACATTCGATACTATAAAAGGATACTTTGAAAAATCCGAACCTGCATATAAAGCCCTTCGTAATGAACTGACTGAAATCCAGAAAGCAATTAGTGAGAAGTAGGCAGCCATTGCAGTTGCTGTAGGTCTTCGGGAAGGGCTTGGGGGCGAATGTTGTCCATTGCCTGCAATAGAGGCGCCTTTGCGTGACATATTCTCTATATCATCGTCTCGGGTGTGAACCTTGGGATTGATTGAATGTAATGCAATCTTCAAAATGTTCTTGCCACTCACATTATTATTTGGCCGATCAATTGTCCGGCCACTACAATTTGTTTCAAAATTTTGAATAAT
>DAINRZ010000503.1:0-3247 GCA_036741575.1 Kapaibacterium sp. (SeqCode) | reverse complement strand
TATCTTCAAAATCAATATGAATATGTAATTGCACAGTAACAAATTAATTGCGGGCATTGTTTTTCGGGCAGGTGAAATGTAATTATGGAATTATTGGTAAGATTTAATGATATGCCTAAGTAATAACTGGGCTTTATTAATAAACTTAATCATCCGGAAAAATTATTCCTATAGTTTTTATAGATTTCTGTTTCTGCCGGAAAGTTTAAGCTGTAAGCTATCTTCATTGCATAAAGGCTACCATTATTCTATCCTTCAGATTAAATTTGTTGCTGTTTGTTTCAGCAGGTTCCACGATTCTGCCACATCGCTCCACTCAACGTTTGTTTGTGCAACTACGAACCTGAGAGTGTACCTGTTATCGAGTTTTGTATGGGTGATGAACATTTTGCCGGAGTTATTTACTATATTCTCAAGTTCTGCATTCAACTTATCGGTTACTCGTTCATCCTTTATCGGAGCAGGCCTGTACCTGAAGCAGATTGTGTTAAAGTTCACAGGAGCCATGATTTCGAAATCGGGATCGTTATCGATAATTTTCAAAAGGCGGTATGCAAAATCAATGTGCTGCCTTATTATGCCCCTTAAGCCTTCCATGCCGAAGGAACGTATTACGAACCATAGCTTAAGCGCCCTGAAACGCCTGCCGAGCTGGATGCCCCAGTCTCTGTAATTGTTAACTCTCTGGTCTTCGGGAGTTTTAAGGTATTCGGGCATAATTTCAAATGTCCTTATCAATGCTTCCCTGTCTTTTACGTAATATGCCGTGCAGTCGAAGTTCGTCATCATCCATTTATGAGGATTGAAGACATATGTATCGGCGTATCCCACGCCGTCCAGGAAATGCCTCATTTCGGGCAGCAGCATGGCTGTGCCTGCAAAAGCAGCATCGATGTGGTACCATATTCCGTATTTTTCGCATATTACTCCTATTGCCCTCAGGGGGTCGACGGCGGTGGAGCCTGTAGTACCCAGGGCTGCAACGGTACAAAGGGGCTTGATGCCTGCTGCAAGGTCAGATTTGACCGCTTTTTCCAGTTCGTCAGGTATCATGGCATAATCCTTATCGACAGGTATTTTCCTTAGGTTGTTCCTGCCGATTCCTGCAATTTTAACGGCTTTTTCTATCGAGGAATGAGCTTCGGCAGAGCAATAAACAGCCATCGGGGGCAGGCCTGCCATGCCATTGTCGTTGATGCTCCAGCCGGTAGCTTTTTCGCGGGCAGTTAATATGGAGACGAGCGTAGCCGTGGAAGCAGTGTCCTGAATTACTCCGGTAAATTCCTTTGGCAGGCCCGTTTCGTCGCGCAGCCATTCCAGCACCCTCTGCTCGAGTTCTGCCGCCGCCGGCGACGTTTGCCACAACATGCACTGCGCCGCAAGAGCCGATGTAAGGAATTCGCCCAATATGGAAGGGAAGCTTGTATTTGCCGGGAAATAGCCGAAAAAGCGGGGGTGCTGCCAGTGGGTAATACCGGGCACAATTATTTCATTGAAGTCCCGAAGCAGTTTTTCGAATTCCCCGGCTTCTTTGGGTGCTTCGTTTGGCAGCTTGTTTATTATTTCCCCTGGCTTAGCCTGGGATTTGACCGGATATTCTCGAATATTTTTGTAATATTCGACTATCCAGTCAATCGCCTCGGCGGAATATGTCCTGAAATCTTCTATATTCATATTATGCAATAAATTATTAATAAAATATTACTCAAATATTAATTTTTAAACAGCTATTACAAAACTAATGAAAATTCTTTGAGATACTGTTTTTAGGGATTAAATTATTACTTCTTGAGAATACTTTTTGAATTTTATTTTTGGAGGCTCGTTTATGAAATACTTTAAATACCTGTTAATTATTGTTCCACTCACGGTACTTGGCTCATGTTCCTTCAATCAGGGGATTACGTCGCAGATGATCTCACGCCCGGTTAAGGGTTTGCCAATAGACGATATCCCGATGATGGGCTTCCGCAACCCCGTTTATGTTTTTGAATATAGCGATATCAAGGAAGGCTCAAAGATAGTAGTTAAAATATTCATGAAGAATTTTGTTAACGCAAGTTATCATTACTTTGCCATGGCTTTTGTTGACGGTAAGCTTTTTTATTGGGGTTACCCCGACGAGTTCAATAAAAATGAAGACCCCCTGATAAGTAAAATAGGCGATAGGTTTTGCCAGGATTTAATAATTGCTATTAAAGATTAAGGAGCCGGGTAATGAAAAAAATAATCATTTTCTGTTTATTTGCAGTGGCTACTGCATGCAGTGTCTCTACCCGCCAGGATGTATTTATGGGTTTATATAAGGGCATGCCCCAAAGCGATGCATTATCTTCTATGACAACTAATTCTTCTGCCGAATACAGCGTCGATGTGAAATCCGGCAAAGTAAGAGTCTTTGTTTATGAGATATTAGTAGGAGTTTACCAGGAATCTGTTCCCGGACAGGATAAAACCAGGTCGGTAGGCCGATGGGATAGGTATTACCTGGCGTTTCAAAACGGGATGCTGGTTTATCACGGATTTCTTTATGAATTTCTGCGGCACAATCATATTAACTTGAATGAAATTGGATTAAAAATTAAAGAACACGAAGAAAATTAAAAGGAGCGAAAAAATGTTAGGATATAAAAATGTATTTCTGGTAATTATTGTATTAGCTTTAACGGCCGGCTGCGGTGGGCCTGCATTGCTCGATTCGAGCCTGTATGTGCTGCGGAAGGGTATGAGCATAGAACCTGTTGAAAAGGCAATCGACAGCGATATATTTTATAAATTTGCCGGGAACGGATACTATGATTTAACTGAAAGGGGTTTGACGGGTTATGGCAAGATAGGAGTTATGTTCAGGATGAATATGATTAACGGCATAACACAGTACTCTATCTTTGCCTTCAGTGACGAGAAACTAATATACTGGGGCACGCCGGCAGAATTCGCAAAATCGGACGACGAACTGCTGCAGAAAATCGGCAGAATGGCAAATGAGATAATAAAGAGTGAGATGTAAAGTAGAAGCGCTTCGGCGAATATAAAGTATTTAATCATATTACCTGATTCTTTTTTATTATAGTCCGTAATGATTATACGTCATTGCTTTTGTATTTATCAATATCTTTATTTAAGTTTGTTCAATTCAATATAAATTAATAAACAACTGTTTGGTTTGGTTTCATGCAATTAATAAAAACTGACATACGTGAATCTCTAAATAAAGGATTTTTAAAACAAAGTATTTTACGGTTGG
>DAINRZ010000502.1:0-3249 GCA_036741575.1 Kapaibacterium sp. (SeqCode) | reverse complement strand
TAATATATCAGGTTAATCCACATGAAGCAGGCTTTAAGTCTATTTGCATTTGTAATTATGACGGGCATCTTTTTATCGGGATGCGGCAACAATGAAAAAAACAATGACAAGCAAACGAAGAATCCGGAGGAAGTAAAGAAAATGGAACAAAAGTTTAAAACATTGGCCGACGAAACAGAAAAGCAAATTGCAGCACTATACACCGATGCAGCTACCAAGTACTGGATTGCATCCATCAGCGGCAAAGACGAAGATTTTGCCAAACAGGCTGAGGCTGAGATGAAAATGAATGCTTTTTTCTCTAATAAAGAGATATATAAACAACTAAAAGATATTACTGCATCGGGGCTGATATCCGATGAAATCCTGGGCCGCAGGCTAAAACTCCTATACAATGCCTTCACAGGCTACCAGGTTGATACTGCCAAGCTAAACAAAGCGACTCAGATGGCTACAGAAATAGGCAAGAAATTCCAAAATTTCAGGGCTGTTGTTGGCAAAAAGAAGTATACGGACAATGATATCGAAAATGCACTGAAAACACTTACAGACAGCAAGAAACTCGAGGAAGTATGGACTGCTCATAAACAGATTGGCCCGCTTGTTTCAGAAGATATAATAAAATTAGTCAAGCTGAGAAATGAAATAGCTAAGGAACTGGGATTTAAGAACTATCATGAAATGAGCCTTATCCTTAGCGACCAGAAACCCGAAGACGTACAAAAACTATTCGACGAATTGGACGGCCTGACAACCCCGGCTTTTCAAACTCTAAAAGCCGAAATTGATGCCGCATTGGCAGCAAAATGCAAAATTAAACCCGAAGAACTCATGCCCTGGCACTACCAGAACAGGTATTTCCAGGAAGCACCAGCAATTTATGAAATTGACCTCGATCCTTACTATAAGGGCAAAGATGTCGTTAAGCTGACGCAGGATTACTTTACAGGCATAGGCATGGAAATAGGCGATATGCTTGCAAAGAGCGACCTTTTTGAAAAAGAAGGCAAAAACCAGCATGCTTTCTGCACGGACATTGACAGGGATGCCCACGATATCAGGGTATTGTGCAATGTTAAAGATAATTCAAGCTGGATGGAAACAATGCTCCACGAATTCGGCCATGCCGTTTACTTTAAATACCACGATATACAGTTACCCTGGATACTGAAAACACATGCCCACACTTTCACAACAGAAGCCATTGCCATGTTCTTTGGACGGATGGCAATGAACGCCCAGTGGATGGCCGACATGGGAATTATTAAACCCGAAGATAAAGCTAAAATCGAAGAAACAGCATCGAAGATGCTCAGGCTGCAGCAGTTGGTATTCAGCCGCTGGTCGCAGGTTATGTACAGGTTCGAAAAAGGCCTTTACGAAAACCCGGATCAGGATCTGAACAAATTGTGGTGGGACTTAGTTGAAAAATACCAGATGATGAAAAAACCCCAGGGCAGGAATATGCCTGACTGGGCAACCAAAATCCATATTGCAACCTCGCCCTGCTACTATCACAATTACCACTTAGGCGAACTGCTGGCTTCGCAGCTTTATTTCTATATGAAAGACAAACTCTTTAAACTGCCTGCAAACCAGCTTGTTTCGTTCCATAATAATAAGGAAGCCGGTAAGTTCCTTGTCGAAAAAGTATTTAAGCCGGGAGCATTTTATTACTGGAACGATATGATTGAAAAGGCCACAGGCGAAAAACTGACTGCAACATATTACGCAAGGCAGTTTATCAAGTAATCGCACCTAAGTTCTTAATAATAAAAGGGTAGGATTTATTTTACTACCCTTTTTTATTCGATTTCAGCGCTCCAGCCTGAATTCAATCTGGACGGTACGGGACAGGAATCGCTCTTCAGGTGTTGAATAAGTTGTAATCCCCGGTGGGAAAACCTTATCGGCAACACCTTCGTTGCGAACGATATTAGTCCCGCTTATATAATTCTTAATATATTCTGCCACAGTATTAGCCCTGTTGTTCGAAAGCCTTGTGTTTTCCTTTGGGTCGCCCAGGTAATCAGTATATCCGATTACGGAGACATTCGGCTGCTCGGTTATGCCTTGCAGCAATTGGTTGAATTCAACAATTTCCTTGGAACTGAGAGAATCCCACGATACCGTGAAATAAGTCAGGGAAAACCTCTGGATTTCCACATTACCGGTATCGACTCTGACAGGCACTATAGCTTTCGTAGCAGAATACTTGCCTTTTGGTGTCTTTGCCGTTAGTTCCAATTCGACGGGTATCCCGTCAGTAAAGATTTTAACCGTCGATTCGCTAAACCTGATTGTCTCCAGGTTCTTCAATGCAGTATCAGTCTTTTCAAAAATATTTTTGCCATTGTGCAAGGCTCTAAGCGTGTATTCAATACCGTCGGCTTTTTCGGTACCTGTAAAATCGTTTTCTATGAATATTTCGCCGATGTTATTCGTTTTCTTTGTGGTCACCTTTTCATCCTTCAAAAACCTCTTGCGAATTATTGGGGCAAACAGCCTGATATCGTCAGTAGAGTTGATTTCTACTCTCCTGTTGTCGTTGTTCCCATCATCGTTATTGGAAAGGGTGGGATTTTTTGGCGAGCATTTCTTTTTTGGTTCGGCAACTATTATACGTGCACCGTCTATCCCCCATTTTTCAGTAAGGATTTGCTTCAGGTTTTCTGCCCTGGCAGCAGCCAGCCCACAGTTTCCCTTTTCTTTGTTTTTATCTGCCGTACCGGTCAGGGTTAGCGAAATATCACCGTATTCCCTCAGACGGTTACCCAAAATATTAATGACATTCCTTTGTATCATTACGGGATTCAGGTCGTATTCAGGTTTCGAAAAATCCCGAGGCTCAAGATCCGACAAATATCTATCGGGTATAACAGATGAATCCTTGCCAAAGAAAACAAATGGAATGATAGGGAGCATTTCGGTAACAAAGTACCTTTCGTAATAAACGCTTATGGAATCGGATTTCATGAAAGGTTCGGGTATTACCGTTACTTTAAGGGTAACTGCCGGCAAAGGCACAGGTGTGTATATAGTGTCAGTTCGCCTTACTTTCTCGTGTGTTATTTCAAGTTTTTCAAATTCCTCCACAGTAATAGTGGTATCGGCTATCCCCTGCCGGAAAACCCTTTCCGTTATGTAATCTTCGATAAAGTAAAGGGTATCTATATAAAGTTCCTTCTCGAGCCTTCTTTCGACCGGCAGTTCAAAAGGCCTGAACTTCAGGGCAGCGCCAATCCTGAT
>DAINRZ010000501.1:0-3260 GCA_036741575.1 Kapaibacterium sp. (SeqCode) | reverse complement strand
TAATTACGATTTAAATTTAATTGAAGTTGATGAGCATTTCAATTTCATCAGGTGCGATACTATTGATTTAAACATTAATAGTGCAATTAATAATGGTATGTCAATTTATAGAATCAAAGAAGGATATACTGAATTATGGGATTTGAGTATTAAAAATAAACCTCTTAAAATGGCTGTTTTTAATGAATATTCAAATGTAGTAACTATTAAAACGTATCCTGATTTTATAAAAATATATTATAAAGACGGTACAATAAGCTATTATAATTTGTTTAATATTAAGCCTTTAATCCCAGTTTTTACTGATTTTTATGTAAATGGCATTTTTTCAGGTTTCGATTATTATGATGGTAATCTAATATTCAAAGTTAGCAACAATTTAAAATATGGGTTTGATATACTCAGCGCCAAAACACCTGATAAGCCTAAAATTGTAAATAGTATCGAAATATATGATATGAAGAAATTATACTATTTTTATAAGAACTATATTTTTCAAGTAAAAGTAAACCAAGAAGAAGAAAATGAAATTGATAGACAACTTATATATCTTTACAAAATTGAATCAAATTCCAAACTCGTATTAGTTGATTCATTTTTTATTGGAAAAGTAATTTCATACTTCAAAGTCGAAAATGATTATTTGTATGTTTCTCAGGATAACAATGAATTATACGTTTATGATATCAAGAATTTAAGTGAACGGGTCTTCCTTTTGCATCAAACAATGGATTATAGTTTTCAGGAAGTATTTATCTGGGATAAATACTTAATTACTTATGATTATTATCATAATTGTAGATTTATTGATATTACTGATACAGCAAACCCGGTATCGGTGTTGTCTTACCTATGGAAAGCAACTGAATATCGGCCGAGATTCAAAGTAAAGAATAATCTTTTGTTTGCTTATTCCAGGCCATCATATGATAACGATAATCATAATTACATTTCTGTAAAAGATTTAAATAATATGAAAGATACATTGACTTATACACTACTTTATGAAAATAGAAAAGAATCTGATATTTATGGTTTAGAATTCTTAAGCGATTACATGTTAATTGCAAATAAGTACAAAGGCCTTTGTGTTTTTGATATTTCAGATATTAAGCACCCTCGTGAATGCGGAAGTTTCAAAACGCCTTATTATGTTACCGGCTTACATGTTGAGGACAGCCTGATTTACCTGACCGATTATTATTTTGGTATTTATATATTAAAAATGAATACCCTGAAAACCGGTATTGAGGAAGTTAACGTTAATTTACCGGTTGAGATAGCAGTATCGCCAAATCCGGCTAACGAGTATTTCAATCTAGAGATTGAGCTTTCTGAATATAGCATAGTTAAGCTCGAGTTAGCCGATGCTTCCGGCAGGATTCTCTCTGAAATTGCACATGAAGAGCGACCCTCAGGTAAAAATATTTTTAGTATTAATACATCCTCATACGCACCCGGAGTCTATATTGTCACCGGTATGGCAGGCAGCAGCAAGGTATGCAAGAAGATAATAGTTTATTAATTCCTAATCAATACACACTTTTTGATAATAAGCCCTGCCTTCTGTTTCAATTACAATAAAGTATACCCCTGCCGGCAATATACTTTCGATAACTCTTGAACTTGCTGCAGCATTTGAGTAAAGAATTGAGTGCTCTTCCCCTATGTAATTGAAAACCTTTATTCCTTTTATTATTGCGTTGCCCGGCAATAGCAATTTTATATGCTTGCCATTGATTACCAGGTAATTATTTTCAGTCAATTCAGGCTCATTATCCACTTTTGTAGGTGGCTTGTACTCGTATGCCCCTGCATCGATTGATTCGTTGAACTTGCGGGTAACGCTGTCGAGAGGGTGCACATACTCATACAAAGGGAACAGATGGTTGCCGTCGCTCGACGAACCGGGGTCGATACCTGCATCCAGAGCAGGCGATTCGAATGAAATACTGTAATCGTAGTTCGCTTCGTCAACAAAGTGCATATCGGCTATATTGTTTTTCTGTACGTTAGCCTGAATCATAGCCGTTCCTTCCACTATTTTCGCAGTCTCGGCGTCGCTGCCCGTGAATATATTGTTAATAACTTTAGCTTCGGTTGTGCCGTCTTTTATAACGATAAACCTTGCCCTGTCCTTTTTATTTACGAATGTATTGTTCACAACATAAAGCCTGTTGTCGGGATTCTTCAATCCTTCCTGTCCGTATGTCACCATTGCTGAATTTTCCGAGGGCGGCCCCTGCATAATCAGGTTGCCTATGATATAAGAAGCGCCGCCGTTGGGCAGGTCTATGTTCATGCTGGATTCACCGTCCATTCCGTCGGTAATCCTGTTGTACAAAATATAGTTATTATTTGCCCGGCTTTTAACGTTGTGGCCAATTTTAGAATGGTGCGAGTAGCAAAACATCATGGTAAAACTGTTTATGTTGCCTATATAAATATTGTGGCTGTAGCCATCGCCATATCCGTTATAGGAAAACTCACAGTGCAGCAGGTAAATATCACTTGTCAGGCTTGCTCCGGTGAGAATGCCCATTTCGCAATGATGGAAATAGCAGTTCCTTGCAGTAAGGTTGTCGCCTTCCTGCCTGATACCGGCTCCGTTTTTATCGGGTACTACTGCCTCGGAAAACTCAATGTTTTCTACGGTTGTATTCTTTCCTTTTATTACCCATATTGCTTTCCCTTCGGCATAAAGACCGCCGCATTTCAGGTGAGCCCTGCCGCCTATGCCCCTGAGCAGGAGGTTATTTTTCCTCCAGATACAGACGTCTTTTTCATAAACTCCTGCCGATATATCCACCGTATCGCCATCGGCAACGAGCGATGCCACCTGCGAAGGCTTTGTATAGTCCAATCCCGGGCCTACTTTATAAACTCCGGCAATGGAATTAGCTGCAATAAATATCATTAAAACTAAGTACTTCATCTTATCACCCTTTACTCTCTAATTATCAAATAATTGTTCTTAAAAGCTGTTAATAACTCAAATGAATTAATTATTTCCAATTCATATCCTTAAAATATCGGTTTTTTATTAAATTCAATAATATTTTCGTCTTATAATTAAAAAAGAAAGCAATTAAACAATGAAATATTTGATATTCGGAGACAAAGGCCAGCTTGGCAGGGAATTTTCCCGGTATTTCGCTATGAACGGGATAGAATTCACCGGCAGTGACATTGGCGAGACAGATATTACTTCCAGGGAGGCAGTATTCAATCTTGTTAGAAATGAGAAACCCGGAGCTATT
>DAINRZ010000500.1:0-3271 GCA_036741575.1 Kapaibacterium sp. (SeqCode) | reverse complement strand
AATTGCAAATAAAATAGTAACAAATATAAATTTCATAGAATTCTCTCTAAATACTATCAACTTAATTTCAAAATACAATTATTATTAGTAATTTGACAATGATTATGGGATTATATTGCTAAAATATTTATGAATTGGGAAACGGTAACGGGACTTGCTGCTGCTGCTTTAACGACATCAGCCTATCTGCCGCAGGCTGTTAAAACAGTCAGGATGAGATCGACCGGCGATATATCGCTTGCTATGTATGTCGTCCTGAATTTTGGCACCCTTCTGTGGCTGGTTTACGGTATCCTTATTCTAAACCTGGCGATTATTCTGGCAAACAGCATTACGATAGTGTTTACAGGTACGATATTGTACCTGAAAGTCAGGTACAGATAATTGAAAAACTTATTAATGGAAAAGAATATATAAAGGGAGGATTTATGAGGCTAAAGCCTGCTATCAAATATTTAAGTATTACTGCTTTGTTTACAGTAATTTTAGCAGCAGCAGCAATATCGGAGCAAAAGGAACCCACTGCTGCCGACAGGCTTTCTGCATATATTAACGCCCTGTCTTCGAATGATATGGGGGGCAGATTGCCCGGCACCGACGGCAACCTGAAAGCTGCAGATTTTATCGAGAAGCAGTTTAGAAATTTCGGCGTCGAACCGATTAACGGCTCTTACAGGCAGGAATTCCCTTATGTGAACGGAAGCGTTGCCGAAACCAGCAGCCAGGTATCGTTTGATTGCCTGATTGAAAGGGTAGGAGTGCCAAGAGATATGTGGAAAAAGATGCCAAGGCCCTGGCAGATAAACAAGGAATGGATTCCTCTCGATTTCAGCGCCAGCGGCTCAGGCAGCTCGCAGGTAGTATTTGCCGGATTCGGGATTACAGCTCCCGATCTGAAATACGACGATTACCAGGGTATCGATGCAAAGGGCAAATTCGTCATGGTTCTAACAAACGCGCCTTACGACCAGAAAAAGTATAAAAGTAAATATGACAAGAAAACTTACGAGGATTTCAAGGATTATGCATTCCTGCCGCACAAGCTGAAGAATGCCAGGGATCACGGCGCCATGGGCATTATTTTAGTAAAAGTTCAGAGTGACTCGGCGGATATACTGGAACCGATTGCCACCACACCGGAACTGCTCAATTCTGGTTTGGTCTGTATCATGGCAACCCGTACGGATGCCGGCAAACTGTTCCCGGGCACCAGGCAGCTCTACCCCATGGAAGAAGAGTTAAATAAAACCCGTATCCCCAAAAGCTTCCTGCTCGATAATGCTACCATTAACTATAATATAAAACTTATCGAAAATGTTATTAAAATTCCGAATATTGCCGGTGTTGTCAAGGGTACCGATCCGGCCCTTGCAAATGAGTATATTATAGTTTCTTCTCATTTCGACCACATAGGCACCGGCACCGAAGCCGGCAGGTTTACTTATAGCTCGAGAGTCTTCTTTACATATAAAGGAGCCGACGATAATGCTTCGGGTGTTGCAGCCATGCTGGAACTATCGGAGAGAATAGCAAAGAATCCTCTGAAAAGGCCTGTATTGTTTATATCATTCAACGCCGAGGAGGGAAAACTCTTCGGGTCTGATTATTATGTAAAAAATCCATTGCTGCCGCTCGAAAAAACCAGGGTTGTTATTAACCTCGATATGATAGGCAGGATGAAAGGAAGGCTCAATGTAAATTCGATAAACAGTATCGAAGGATTCGAGGAATTGCTGGTTTTGAAGGCAGGAACCGATTCCCTGGGCGTAGTCCAGTCCCCGGATACACCCGAACCTTCGAGCCACGAAGCATTCCGAACGGCAAATATTCCGGCTGCCGCGTTCTTTACTGATTTCCATGAGGATATTCATACTAAGAATGATGTGCCTGAAAAAATCAAATATTCAGAACTATCGAGAATCGTAAATTATATCGAGGCAATACTGGGAAAACTGGGGAACTGATAGCTTTGGAGCTGATTTTAAAGCAGTTAGCAATAGAAAATAATCAGGGCAAGCCCATTAAATGCCATACACGGTACAGCAAAGCTGTACACGGCAGGCCGGCTGTTTTCATTCTTCACGGTTTCAAGGGATTCAAAGACTGGGGATTCATACCGTTTATTGCCGGGCGGATTGCCGAAGCCGGCGCAATTGCCGTAACGTTTGATTTCTCGATGAACGGTATAGAAGGCAGTTCGGATTATGTTGCCAGGCGCGAAGACTTCGCCGAAAACACTATTTCAAGGCAAATCGATGATGCCAGAGAAGTAATTTGTTATTACAGGGATTTGTTTCTAAGGGATGCAGGCATTAATTGGAACGGGATGATATATCTGTTGGGGCACTCACTTGGCGGAGCTATCTCTCTGTTGATAGCCAAAGAAGATTCAACAATTGAAAAATTGGCGCTTTGGGGGGCTATATCTACTTTCGACCGCTATACCGAGAGGCAAAAAAAGCAATGGCGGGCCAAAGGATACCTGGAATTTGTCAACATTAAAACAAACCAGGCCCTTAAGCTCAATCTTTCTTACCTGATTGATTTTGAAATCCATAAAGATGAATTCGATTTGGCTGCTGCCGCTGCGCGCTACTCTAATCCGCTGCTGATAGTACACGGTGCACAGGATATGACTGTTCCCCCAAAAGAAGCTGAATTGCTGGCAGATTCGTATTTAAGCACGAAAACTGGCCTAAATAAACTCACGAAAAAAATTATTGCCGCCGCGGGGCATACATTTGGTATTATTCATCCATTTCAATCGTCTAATAAACAATTAGACGAAGCTCTTGAATGCACTATAGATTTTTTTGGATTGAATGAGTAAATTTATACTTTTTATATCGCTTATTTTGATTACGGGTTGCGAGATATTTGTTATCGGCACCCCAGACGGCAAAAAGCTGCAGGCATCCAAAATGGAAATTGACAGGTTTACAGCCAGTGGGACGGTAATGCTTTTCAAAACCGAACTCGACAGCGGCAACATACCGGCGGCTGCCAGAATGCTGGCCGACAGTTCAGGCAGGAAACTGCCTGCCCTGGGCCAATACGAAATGTACAACGAAATGCGCAGGCTAAGGAACCTTATAGGCAATAAGCCGTTTACCATGTTTAGCGAAGACTCTCTATCGCCTTACCATTCCAGTATAGAAATTGAAGTGGATAGTTTCAGGCGTGTGGATTTCCACCTGTCCAAGATTGACAAATTATGGTATATTACCGGCATTAAATAGTCTCCGGTATTTCTAATCCACACACGAAGCGT
>DAINRZ010000499.1:0-3284 GCA_036741575.1 Kapaibacterium sp. (SeqCode) | reverse complement strand
TTGTTGGAGACTTGCACTCCTTAGCAGTGCGACCTGCCGGTCGCACATAAAAAAAGGCAGGTTTAGCAATAAACCTGCTTTTTTTTGTGTGGGCAATCAATCAACCGAACAAAAAAAAAGGGGCTTTCTTGTACGAAAGCCCCCTTAATTATTAAGCTAACGGAATATTATTTTACAATTCTCAACTGCCTTGTAATATTCATGCCGTTAATGTTCATCACGATGTTGTAGTAACCGTTAGTAAGATTCGATACGTCGAGCCTTTGCTGATAACTGCCGGCTGCAAATGTACCGTTTGCCACTGTCATTACATTTTTGCCTGTCAGGTCGTAAATCGCCAGATGCAATTCGCTGCTGCTGCCAAGCGTAAACATAATGTTCGATTCGCTGCCTGCAGGATTGGGCATTGCCTCGCTGAGGCTGAAGCCGCCGCCAGCGCCGACAGTCACTTCTACTACTTCGCTGTAAGTGTACTTACCGTCCAGGTCAACCATTTTCAGCCTGTAAGCATATGTATTGCCGTTGGCAACGTTGCGGTCAACAACCGGGCCGTAGAGTATTCTCTGGCTGCTCTTGCCGGCTGCTTTTTCCTCGCCGATTTTGACAAACGAACCATAACCGGCTGCATTAACATCGGCACGCTCGATTTCGAACCTTGCGCTGTTTATTTCGCCGGCTGTTTCCCAGCGGATTTCTACACGGTTATCGTTTGCTTGGGCATTAAAGCTCATAAGCTCTACAGGAATAATAATACTGCCGTTCTTGTGCAGGTAGTCGATAACCCCCCTGAGCACCTGTTCGATGTCGCCGAAATGACGCCAGTCAACTGCAAGGTATATCGAATTAAATGCAAGGGCTACCGTTGCCACGCCTGCCGATGTCTCGACTGGTGAAGGCGAACCGATTACAGATACTGGATTGTAAGCATATGCTGTCCTCGACAAGCCCTGGCCATCGGTGAACGGTGTAACCAAACCGGGTATAGGATCGGGGTCTGCCGGTGTAGCTAATGTCTTTAGTATCGGTTGTTTTAGTGTCCTGGCTATTTCTTCGCCAACAAGGTACCTGTCGGCATTGTCCTGTGTGGCATATACAGCACCGCCGTTCGGATTGTTCGGGTAAGCTGTATTTTTCCTTGCAAACAAGGTATTCTTAATCCAAACCGAATCCGAGCCAAAGTTCAGCCGCATCATTTCCTGGCTGCCTGCTATCAGGTTCTTAGGCAAATCCGGAGTGCCAGACTGCAGGAATTTAGTAATATCTTCTTTTTCGAACCTCGAAAGAGCATTCTCGTCGGCATCGCTCCAGATTACTGTGTTGTAAAGTGTGTAATCGACAGCCCTGGGCTCCCATGCAGTACGTTCGAAAATATCGAAATACTGCTCGAGAACAGGATATTCGCCTTCGATACTCCATTTGTTTTCCCAGCCCAGCCTCTTGAAGCCGGCCATGAGTGAGTCGTAATTGCGCCTGCCTGCAAGATTGTCGGCAGAGGCCCCTACGCCCATATCATATGGAGTGTTTTCTACCGATATAAGAATACTGTAGAGCGATTTCTTAATATAGAAACGGGCTGTTTTCTCGAATACGTTATTCGAAATATCTTCATCGTTCTGTATCGAAATTACTATTCTGTATAGCGGCGAAACATTATTATACATTGTGGAATACCATCCGGGTATTGTGTAGAGAGAATCAGGGTCGAAGTCTGTGCCTTCGTAGGCCTTGTTCCAGTCGCCGTATGCCAGCGGATAGAATTCTTTGCCCTCGCCGTCTGCAAGGTTGAAGTTCACTTCAATAGTTTCCGATACCGGTATATTGATTATCGATGTCTCGGTAATTTCGGGAGTAGCATAAAAGTTGCCGGGATTCTTCGGGTCTTCGCGGTATATCTTAACCGTTGCCTTCAGGCCCGACTGCTCCAGGCCGCCGTTGTTCGTCAGCTGGGCTTTGATCTCAACGGGCGCTTCAGTCATTATATGCTCGGCGTCCGAGAATGTCGTCGATGATGCACGGTAGGAGCCCGGCTCGTGGACGGCGCTTACTTCGGCGTCGGTAGTGTAGAGTATGCCCGGGAATTCAAAAGCGCCTATGTCGTAGCGCTGGCTCATCATGCCGCGGGAAATACCGTCGATGTCGTAGAGTACGCTTGTCAGGTTTTCGCCGCGGTTGTTAAGCTTCGAACCTTTCGGCCAGGTGGGCGTGCTGTTGATACGCAGCTTGCTGTACTGGTCGTTGACATCGGGAGCTGTAAGGTCTGCCGTGAAGTTATCTACTCCCGACATAAAGTCCTGGCCGCTGAACATCTGCCACTGGTTGAGTGTCGAAAATTCGTTCCGGTCGCCAATGTTAAGTATCTTGCTGTTTTTATCCAGTTCAATAAACCTGTAAAGTGCCGGATAGTCTGTGGCAGTCATATCCGACCAGAATACGTTCCTGTCGGCCATGTATGTATAATCCTTTGTGCCGGGAAGCATGCCCTGGAATACTATAGCCGAGTAGATGTTGTTGTTGCCGGGATTGTTGTTGTCCTTCATGGCAACGGCATTATTATATAATCGCAATCCGGCGGCATTTTGTACTGCTATGCCTGCCATAATGCCCGATGTCGAGGCAAATCCGTCGTCGTCGATTATTATTGTGTTATTGGCAATAAGGTCGTTGCGCATAAAGTAATTGGCCGTCTGCGGGGTCATAAGCCTCGTCATCCAGTCAGGTTCGCCAACCTTGCGCTCGGTATACAGGGCAATGCCGCACCTGTTGGCATCGGCCACGCCTGCCCTGATTCCCCAGATTGCATTATTGATCAGATGAATGCCTTCTTTGTCGGGGAATCCGTATGTGCCGAAACTATTGTACGGCTGCTCTGCTTCGATACCGCAAACATTGTTGTGAGATGATGTTACGCCCACATTCTGGCCTACGTTGCTAATCTCGTTGCCGTCCACTACTATGCCTATGTTGTTATAGCCGAGAGTGGTTGAAGTGCGCTCGCCGCCAAGCATTATACCGGCAACATCTGTCAGGGCATTATATCCGGTGGTGGCGCTTGCCACGCCGAATATCTTGTTGCCTTTAACAAGGGTATTTTCTTCGAAACCGAGGAATATACCTGCACGGCTGACATTATAAATGAAGTTCTTCGTTATTGTGTTTTCTTTGTTGTAATACCTGGTGTGCTTGCCTGTGCCGCCTACTATCGCTGTGCCGAGGCCCAGCGAAACTATGCCGTAAGAGAAGCCGCTGATCTTGTTGTTGTGGATAAGGTTCTTAGTATTGACCAA
>DAINRZ010000498.1:0-3292 GCA_036741575.1 Kapaibacterium sp. (SeqCode) | reverse complement strand
CTGAATGGTGTCATTTTCAGGTAGTTTATATCAAGCACATTCATTTTTTTCTTAAACACATTCACCAAACATTAAATAAAAAAACCCGTTTATTATTATGGGCAAAATTGCCAATTTTCTATTAACGCAAAAAATTCTATTTCATTTTTAAATTTTAATTATATTCTGTTTTGGATAGAATATAATTTTCTGAGAAATTATGAAGTCGCGAAAATTTGATAAATATACAATTATCAGCCTGTCGCTTTTGGGATTGATTGTTTTAGCAATAGTATTCTACGAAGTTGACCAAAGCCGCAGGGAGCTTCTCGATGCCCAGGTATCCGAAGCAGGCACGCTTATTGACGCTATCGGCAGCAGTATCGAAAACAATACCAAATCCAGCAGGCTAATAGATGAATTCCTTATCGAAAAACTGAATGTTTTTTCGGCTATGGCCGGCCATCTGGTAACGGACATGAAGCATAAAAAACAAGAGGTTAGCGAACTGATGAATGAGTTCGATATCGATTATCTTTCTCTTGTTGATTATCATGGCAATATTGTATTTACTTCCACCGGAAATCCCGGAGCAATAATTAATGCTTCCGATGAGATATTCGATGAATTGCAAATTATGATTGATGAAGATTACCTGTGGTATGAACTGGGTAATATCTTTGTTCCGGCCGAGAACCGCGAAATGTTTATGTTTGCAAGGAATCTGGGCAAACCGCAGCTTATAGTATTATCTGGTATCGATAACAGAAGGCTGCTGGAATTCAGGAAACAGGCAGGCATAGGCAGGCTGATAAAAGATTTTTCTGCCAACAAAGATATTATTTTCCTGGCGATACAGGATAGTACGGGAATATATGCCGCTTCTCCGGGCCTCGATTCTATAAGTTCTATTATTGAAGATACATTTCTTTCGAAAGCAATGATAAACAAAGAATTTATCTGGAGAATCGCTGATTATGGCAATAAGAAGGTGCTGGAGGGCGCTAAGTCTCTAAAAAGCAGCGGCGACAGCCAGGATTATATTATCAGGCTTGCACTCTCGGTGGATAAAATCAGGGCTATTCAACAGGGGGCTATGATTAGGGCAATACTAATGGGTATTGGCATATTCCTTACTGGGGGAATAATTATTGTCCTGCTTAACATAAGGACACGCCTCGGGAAGCTGAAGCTCGAACACAGGCGTATGCTGCAATATACCTCGCACATACTCGGCAATATTACAAATGCAGTTATTGCTGTCGAACGAACAGGTTCTGTAGCAGCATTCAACGATTATTCCTGCAAGATTTTCGGTATTGAGCCAAAAGATGTATTAGGGAGAAAGTATTCTGAGGTCTTCCCAGGCGATGAACCAGGATTATTGAATTATATTAAGGGCAGGGCGCCGGTGTCTTCTTTCGGTATAAAACTGAAAAGTAAAACTGGCGAAGAGAGGATACTCGAAGAATATATATCAGTCGTAAGGGATGAAAAGGGTGATGTCGAATTTATTATTTCGATTTTTATAGACTTGACTGAGAAAGTACGAACCGAAGAAGCGCTGAGGCGAAAAGACAAATTGACTGCCATGGGTGAACTGGCAGGCGGAGTGGCCCACGAAATCAGGAATCCCCTGAATTCCATAAGCGTTATTTCGCAGCGGTTCGAACTGGAGTTCGAGCCAAAGGCTGACGCAGGGGAATATTATAAACTGGCGGGGATTATCAAATCGGAAACTGCCAGAATTAATAATATTATAAGGCAGTTCCTCGAGTTTGCACGCCCGCCCAAGCTGAACCTTGCCGAAGGCGATCTGGCCAAAACTGTTTTCGATACGATTTCTCTAATAGAAGGTGACGCAAAAGAAAAAAATATTGAAATAAACATATCCGCAAGTGGCTCAATCGCTGCTGTGTATGATAAAGAGAAAATAAGGCAGGCGCTGCTCAATCTTTTTAAAAATGCTTTGGATGCTATGACCAGCGGCGGAATTCTTTCTGTTGCCATAGGGCAAATGGCAGAAAATGCCGAAATTACAATTAGCGACACCGGTTGCGGCATTGCCGAAGAAGCTATGTCCAAAATATTCAACCTTTATTTTACCACAAAAGATGCCGGCAGCGGTATAGGCCTCAGTATTGTCAACCAGATTGTAAGCGAGCACGGTGGCCAAATTTTCGTTCATAGCAAGGTGGGCGAAGGCTCGAAGTTTGTCATTTCGCTTCCGGTGAATAAATCTGAATAATACTTGTCTGTATTAGGCCAATTTTATTAATTCGATTTTGTTTCAGAATATAAAATAAGATTTTCTGAGTTGCATTCAATTTCCAAACGATATACTTAGAAGAAAAACTCCTTTAGTTTCTGGCTGTATCTTCTCGAAGAAATGAATTCTATGTTATTAAACGAGAGTTTAATTCTATAAGATTGGTTAAACCAATCTTCGATTTTTTCGATAAAACCTATATTGATTATGATCGAACGGCTGATTCTTATAAAATAATTAATCGGCAGTAAAGTTTCGAACTCTTTCAGCAACTTTCTGGTAAAAAGGACCTTACCGCTTGATAAATTGACCTTGCAATATTGGTCGTCCGATCTAATGAATACAATGTCATCGGGTTTAATAATCTCAGTAGATTTATCCTGTTTTATAAATATATAATCCGGAAAGGTTTTTTGCACCTGATTAGATACTGGAGCCAAATGGAGCCTGGTATCGTTAATTATCTTATTCTTTTTTGAAAGCCTTAATCTTATCGTATTAATCAATTCGGCGGCTTTGTACGGTTTAAGTACATAATCGTCGGCACCCAGAGAAAGCCCCTGCCTAATATCATTAACCTCGCTTTTCGCTGTTAAAAATATGAACGGGATTGATTCTGTTTCATTATGTTGCGAGAGCTCTTTAAAAACTTCGTAACCGTCGACTTCCGGCATCATGATGTCGCAAATTATAAGGTCGGGCAATACTTCTTTGGCAGCCCTTATGCCTTCCAGCCCGTTTGCTGCAATATGTACGTCGTAACCAAACTCTTTAACAAGCATCTGAAGGTTTTCCAATAAGGGCTTTTCATCTTCAATTATAAGAATTTTAACCATTTTAATTTAATTATCGTCTATTCATTAAGCCTTTTCAATAGAAAGGGCAAACAATTTCTTTTTCTTGTTTAGTATTGGCATAGTAACTTCGAATCTGGTACCAAAGCCAAGGTTACTTTCGAAAGATATTTTGCCCTTATACAAATTAACACAGTTTGAAACAATCGACAATCCCAATCCCGACCCTTGTGAGTTCCTCGCATTTTTT
>DAINRZ010000497.1:0-3294 GCA_036741575.1 Kapaibacterium sp. (SeqCode) | reverse complement strand
GTAAAATATAATTGTTTATTATTAGATATGTTTGAAATAGAGTATATATAAAAGGAATATGATTTAACGATGGTTTATTCGCAGCTAAAGAACAATCCTTTCCCCGGTATCAGGAGTTTTGATGTCGGCGAGCATCATATCTTTTTCGGAAGGGAAAGGCAGATTGGCGAGATAATTGAAAAACTGCACGAAAGGCGGTTTATTTCTGTTATCGGCGCTTCGGGCAGCGGTAAATCATCTCTAATCAGGGCTGGTGTTATTCCCGAATTGTTTAACCTAAGCAGAAAAAGAGCCGATTCGGAATGGCTCGAGTATGTTATTTTCAGGCCGGGCGACACTCCCATCAAAAACCTTGGAGATGCTCTCTATGACGTTTTTAAAAATTCAGATTATAAATTTGATCATACGCTCGAAAGCATCAACACAGCTCTTTCTTCTTCTCCTTCGGGCATAGTCAATGTCCTTTCGGGTATTAAATTCGACAGGTCGAAAAAAATTATTATCGTAATCGATCAGTTCGAGGAAATTTTCAGGTATCATCAGGCTCGCAAAGATATTTACTCGAAGGAAACGATAAGCAGGTTTATTGAATTAATTCTCAATGCAAGGCAGAACAGCAGCTTTAAGGTTTACATTACACTGATAATGCGTTCTGATTTTATCGACGACTGTGCCGAATACAAACTTCTTTTCGATTTGATAAAAGAAGGGAACTACTTAGTTCCGAAAATGAACGAAGAAGAGCTTATCAAAGCGGTCACCAAGCCCATTTTGTTGAGTAATGCAAAAATTTCCGAAAGGCTTGTCGAAAGGCTGATAAGCGACGTCAACAACGAGCAGGAACAATTGCCGATTTTGCAGCACTCGTTAATGAGGACATGGAATTTCTGGAGTTCTGCCGAGTCTTTCGGCAATCCCATAGATATACCCCACTACGAAGCAATCGGCACGGTGAACCATGCCCTTTCGATTCACGGCGAGGAAGTGTTCAACAGCCTGCCCAACGAAAGAAGCAAGCAGATAACTGAAAAAGTGTTCAAGGCTCTAACCGAATTGGGGCCGGACGGCAGGGGCATTCGCCGCCCGACAACCCTTGGCGAAATCTGCATGCTGGCAAATGCCGGCGAGGACGAAGTAGCTGATATTGCCGAATTGTTCCGCAACGACAACTGCGCATTCCTGATGCCGGCGCCGAATATCCAGCTTGAACACGATACCGTGCTCGATATATCGCACGAAAGCATCATGAGGGTGTGGGTAAGGCTCAAGGAATGGGTTGAAGAAGAAATGAAATCTGCCCAATTATACCTGCGGCTTGCCGAGACATCGAGGCTTTACCAGGACGGCAAAGCCGGCCTGTGGGTCAATCCCGAACTGCAGGTGGCACTCAAATGGCAACAGGAGAACAAGCCCAACAAAGTCTGGGCTTCGCGTTACGACCCCGAATTCGAAAGGGCTGTTACTTTTCTCGATTATTCCAGGCGCGAAAACGAATTAAGCATTGAGCACAAGGAAAACCAGCAAAAACGCAGGCTGAAACGGGCAAGGATGTTTGCCATTTTCCTTGGCACAGCTTCGTTTATATCATTGATATTCCTGATTGTGGCGCTAAACCTTAAATTTATTGCCGAGTCGAGCGAAAAGAAAGCCCTGGAGAAAGAATTGCTAGCCATACAGGAAAGCAAGCTGGCTGCCGAAGAAAAGAAAAAGGCCGTAATACAGAAACGAATATCCGAACAGCAGCAGCAAATTGCCGAGCAGCAAAAGATAATTACCGAAGAACAGAAAGTATATGCCATAGAGCAGCAAAAAATTGCTGAATTCAACGCCAGGCTGGCCGAGCAGCAGCGCAGGCTGGCCGAAGAAGCAAAAACGCAGGCTATAAAGGCTCGCGACGAAGCCGAAGAGCAAAGAGCCGAAGCTGTTACTCAAAGAAAACATGCTGATGCCCAAAAGAAACTAGCCGACGAAAACTATGAGCGCGCAGAGATTGCCAGGGGCAAAGCCGACCGGCTGAGAATGCTGGCCATTGCAAGGACTATTGCAATTCAGGCAGTGAAACTGCAGGAATCCAAAAAAGGCGACCTGCCTGCGTTGCTGGCTCTGCAGGCATATATTTTTAACGAAAAAAACGGCGGCTACAATAATGATCCCGATATTTACGAAGCTTTGTCCGATGTCGCTTCAGCAAAATTTGTCAGCAGGGAACACAAAGACCTGGTCAGGGACGTAGCGGTTTCGAACAAAGGGCGGCTGGTGGCCAGCTGCAGCGAAGACGGCATTGTCAAGCTGTGGATTTTGAAAGGCAGCCAGATTACTAATTCGCAAAACTTAAATATGGATGATCTGGGATACCAGGCTTTCAGATGCCTCACGTTCAGCCCAAACGATAACTTTCTTGCTGCCGGGTCGTTTTCCGGGGATATTGCAGTATGGAATGTAAGCCAGAAAGACCCCGCGCCCATACTGCTGAAAGGGCATAGTACAATTGTCAATTCAATTATATTTAACCACTCTGGCAATAAAATCATATCGTGTTCGAGCGACGGCACTATCAGGGAATGGAACCTGAACGACCTGAACAGCGGCTCGAAAACACTATACAGCACTAACACAAAGATATACGATATTCAGTTGAATCCCATGAATGACGGACTGGCAGCCGGGCTCGAAAACGGCAGGATTATATATTTCCCGAATTACCTGAATCCTGCAAATACAGTGCTGTTCAATATGGAAAAACCGGTAATGGCTCTTGCCTTCGGATTCGACGGCACAAAGCTTCTGGCCGGCAACACCCACGGGGGGGTTAGGATATGGAGTATCGACAAACCGGCGAATTACCTGAGCGAATTTATTGGCCATACATCATGGATAAGCGAAATTGCATTTATACCCAAATCAAAGAGCTTTGCCACTGCAAGCTTCGACGGCACAATAAGGATTTGGGATTCGGAAAATGCGCAGCAGCAGCCAATTGTTATTGAAGTTCAGAATAAACCATGGATTTACGGTTTATCTGTAAACCCGGATGGCGAAACACTTTGGTGTTCATGCCACGACAAAACGATAAGGTCGTTCGAAACAAAGGCATCGCTGCTGGCTCGCAGAGTGTGCAGCATTGTTTCGAGAAACATGACAAATGCCGAATGGGAAGTTTATATCGGTTCCGAGACTGATTACGAAAAGACATGTCCTAATTTACCATGATAGTTATGAATACAGCATTTATCAAATCGATTCTGTTAGTGTCAATGATAGCAATAATCGGGCAAATGAACATATTGGCACAGG
>DAINRZ010000496.1:0-3296 GCA_036741575.1 Kapaibacterium sp. (SeqCode) | reverse complement strand
TCTTTGATTTATAAAATACTTAATATATTTTGTACTTCACGGAAAGTTGAGTTATAAATAGTAATGAATTTGTTGATTATCTACCTTTGGCGAGTATATTAATTTTTACTTGGTGTAGGATTAAACCAACTAATTTTAATACTGGAGTAATAGAAAAGGCAGTGGAATTATTATTTCAAACACAATTACACAATGGTGGATGGCCTTTAATATCAAGTGAAAATAATGGATCAATTATTTCGACATGCTGTGCAATTCACGCATTATCAATGGATAAACCAAAGGGATATGAAAAAATAATAAAAAGAGGAGCCAAATGGATACTATCTCAACAAGAAATCAATGGTTTTTGGTATGAATCTGGTGAAGATAGTGTAATGCTGACTGTTTTAGCTTTAGAATCAATACATTTAGCCTCTGGAGGCTTAAATAATTCGTTTTCTTTAGATACGAAGTTTTCAAAAGACTCATACTCAGTTGAAAAAGATGAAAATGATGTACATTTTGACTACTCCAAAGAAGAATGGTTTCTTTTGAAAATACCTGAATTTATAACTGTTTCTTTAGAAGAAGCAAAAATATTTAAACCAAAAATTGCTTTAGTAACTGCAATAGAAATTGAGTTGAATGCTGTATTAAAAAAAATGAAACCTCCTAAAGGAATGAAAAAAGTAAGAAAAGTAGTAAGTGGTTCAGAAACGTATTATTTAGGTGTATTTGGTGCGTTTGAAACTGTAGTTACAAAGTCAAGTATGGGTTCTCAAGGCCCTTCAGGTTCGACTCTTACAGTTGCTTCATTAATAAATGACTGGGATCCAACTGCAATAATACTTGTCGGTATTGCCTTTGGAGCGTATAGGGAAAAGCAGAAAGAAGGTGATGTATTAATAGCTGAAAGCCTAATTCCTTATGAGAACCAGAGAATAAGTGAAGGACGTGATGAATATCGTAATGATATAATACCATCAAGCAATGCGTTAATTAACAGATTTATGCAACCTCTAGATTGGAAATTTTATCATCCAACAACAAAAGAGGTTGTTAAAATGCACTTTGGAAAAATTCTGACTGGTGAAAAATTAATTGATAACAAAGATTTTAAAAAAAACTTATTAGAAAAATATCCAAAAACTATTGGCGGTGAAATGGAGGGGAGCGGATTATATTCTGCTGCCGAGAAATATAAAAAACACTGGGTATTAATTAAATCAGTCTGTGATTGGGCTGATGGGAATAAAACCGATAAGTATCAGAGCTTTGCAGCAGCTTCTGCAGTTTCTTTTTGTGAATTTGTTTTTAATAATAAGCATGCTTTAGATAATGTAAAGTAATAGTAGCAAAAGTGCTTACATCCTTTTTCTGTTACAATATTTATTCCAAAATTCAGAATGCTTCCGAAGGTTGCACCGAACACCCCAGAGACGCACGCCGTGTATCTCCACACCATAAAAACAAACCGGCTATAGTCCAATGCTATTAAAACTGAAAAATCTACCCTTCTTCCATTTATCATTTCCCCATAATAATTGAATATTAACCAATTTTATTTATTACCTCGGCCGGATTTTTTAATTTGCAAAAAATAAAATGATAATTTTAATAAAAGGAGATTTATGAAATTAGTCTTACTCAGGCATGGCGAAAGCGTTTGGAACAAGGAAAACAGGTTTACCGGCTGGACGGACGTCGATTTGTCCGAAAAAGGCATGAATGAAGCTGCCTCGGCAGGCAAAGTACTCAAAGAAAACGGCTTTGTATTCGATATAGCTTTTACTTCGGTGCTGAAACGTGCCATCAGGACTTTGTGGCTTGCCCTGGACGAGATGAACCAGCTCTGGATTCCCGTCCAGAAATCCTGGCGGCTCAACGAAAGGCATTACGGCTCGCTGCAGGGACTGAACAAATCGGAAATGGCCCAGAAATTCGGCGACGAGCAGGTGCTGATTTGGCGCCGCAGCTACGATATTCAGCCGCCGTCGCTTACCGCCGACGATGAAAGGTATCCCGGCAACGACCCTCGTTATGCCTCGCTCGATAAATCGGATGTGCCGTTTACCGAATGCCTGAAAGACACAGTTGCCAGGTTCCTGCCTCTATGGCACGAAGCGATTGCCCCTACCATCAAATCGGGCAAGAGGGTGATTATTGCAGCTCATGGCAACAGCCTCAGGGCATTGGTGAAATACTTAGACAATGTTTCGGAGGAAGAAATCCTGAAATTAAATATCCCTACCGGATTGCCGCTCGTCTACGACCTCGACGAAAACCTGAAACCAATGGGGCATTACTACTTAGGCGATGAAGAAGAAGTCAGGAAAGCCATGGAGGCCGTTGCCAACCAGGGCAAGGCTAAATAATTAATATTGAGTAAGAACCTGCTGTGAGCTGATATATCGAACCGGAACGGCTTGCGGAGGAATGTAAACACTATGCTTAATAAACTTTACGATAAAGCAATAATCCTTACCCAGGATTATTTTCCGTCCGTCGGGGGCATTACCACATGGTGCTACCAAGTGGCTCGCTCGCTCGAGTCGAAAGGTATGAATGTACTTGTGATTACAAAGGCTTACGACGGATACCCTCATACGGGTGAATTTACAAAAGATGAAAGAGGCATTAAGGTACTAAGGCTCAATCACAAAAACTGGAAGAATTACAGGAACGAAAGAGTTTACAAGGCCATCAAGCCGCTTATTACCCCGAATACAGTGTTTGTATGTGCCAGCTGGAAAATGGGCGTGCCCTGCATGCTGGCTTCGTTGAAATATGATATCGACTATATCGTTGCCGTTCACGGGCTGGACGCCATGGAATCGCGCATGATTAATAAATACCTTCAGAAAAGCACTCTCAGGCGAAGCAAGGGGATTATAGCCGTCAGCAGTTATACTGCAGAAGTCCTGAAAGAGAGTTTCCCCGGGAAGCTGCCTTTCACTGTGGTTATTAATAACGGTGTGGACCTGAACAGGTTCAATATAACAGGCAGGATTGATGAAATTGAACGAAAATATTCGCTTTCGGGCGGTGTGCGGATTATCAGCCTTGGGAGGCTTATACCCAGGAAAGGATTCGATACCACAATAATGGCTATGAGCAGGCTCAGGGAATTGGACGCTCATTTATATATTGCCGGCACAGGCCACTACGAAGAAAGGCTGCGCGAGCTGGTTGCCGAGTCCAATCTGGAAAACAGGGTGCATTTTCTCGGGTATATTCCCGATGAAGATATTGCCGGTCTGTATAATACATGCGATATCTACTCCATGCCCTGCCGCCGGCTAAAAGGCGATGTG
>DAINRZ010000495.1:0-3305 GCA_036741575.1 Kapaibacterium sp. (SeqCode) | reverse complement strand
CAGTCCTTATTAATAAAGAATTAAAAACCGTCCTGGTTAAACCGATTATAAATCAGGCTTCACTCGATAAATGTTATAGTGTACTAGAAGAAAAAAAACTGACTTCTAAAAAGTTTGTAATTTTACATCCCGGCAGCGGTGGTTCGACTCGCGTATGGCCGGCTGAGTATTTTGCCAAATTAGCTGAATTTATTATATCTCACACCGATTACAATGTTGTTGTTACAGGGATTGCTTCCGAAGCCGAAATATGTAATGCGGTAGCACAGATGCATGGAAATATCGTTAATTTATGCGAGAAATTTGATTTAAGCGAAATGATAGCCCTGATTTCACAGTCAAGCCTTCTTATTGCAAACAGTACAGGTGTCCTTCATGTAGCGGCAGCCCTGGGGGTGCCGTCTATCGGTTTGTTTCCTGATATTCCCGGCCTAAGCTCTACGCGATGGGGGCCATACAGTGACAATTCGGCAGTCATATCACCTCCTGAAGGCAAAGTTAATGATAGGGGAAATATGAATCTAATTGAGCCGCTGACTGTTTTCGAAGCGGTTGCAAAGCTAATCGGGCATCAGAAATCATAGATGTCGATATTTTTCCAGGATTTTCCATCGAACCGGCTTACCTGCCTGCCATAGGTACCAATCCAAATATTACCGTTTTTGTCGGCTGCAACGCATAAACTATAATTCGAGAATATGCCCGAGTTCTGTGTGTTGTAGTATTTCCATTCCAAACCGTTATAAGAGGCCAATCCCCCGCCGAATGATGCAAACCATTTGACGTTATTAGAATCGGAACATATAGAACTTATGTTGTAATTAGTTAATAAATTACTGGTAGAATCAATCTTTGTCCAACTGCCACCGCCTGTCATATAGGAAATGCCCTTGGAGCCGGCAGCCCAAAACATGCCTGTTTTTTCGGGCAATATTTCATAGATTGTATTATCAGGCATTAAATAATCGGTTTCGGAATACATCTTCTGAATTTTATCATCGATTTTGAAAATACCAAAAAATGTAACCACCCATACCGAGTTATTATTATCGACATAAATATACTTGATATCATCAAGTGCATTAGAATTTTCATATACATATTTATATAATTGCCCGCCCTCATAAACATAAAGCCCAGTGCCGTAAGTACCAATCCATACTCTGTCGTTTTTATCAACAGCCAGGCAGATAACCTTATTGAAACCTTCCTGTTTCATTATCAATGTGTCGTCCATAATATCAAAATTTTTACCGTCATACTTGACGAAAGTAGATAATGTAGAAGCCCATAAGTTGCCCTTTGAATCAAAATCTATAGAGCCAATCCAATTCTCGGGGAGTGTGCTGTTCGACGTCCTGAAATTCCTCCATTTCGAGCCATTATAAAATACTAAACCGAAGTTCGAGGTGCCGAACCATATATTGCCCTGAGCATCGACAGAAATATCGTTGATGCTGTCGGAATATACGAATGATGTTTGAGTCGTATCTTCGCAGGAAATGACAAACAGTATGCTAATTACCAATATTATGACTTTTTTCATTACTAAATTCTTAATCTAACAAGTAAACATGTCTCTATTATTGGCAATAAACTTAATTCAGCAACATTTATTTTATAAAGTTTTTGTAAAATATTTAGAACCGGCTAATTTTATTTCTAATTTTTGCTAATAAATGGAATATTTAATAGGTTTGTAAATTATCATTTCAATCTATAGATGAAAAGTGAATAATTATTTATAAATAACAAGGGGATAATCTATGAAGATTCATGAGTACCAGGCGAAAGAACTGCTAAAGAAATTCGATGTGCCGGTTTTGTTCAGCAGGGTTGTTTTCAAGCCCGAGGATGCCGGGAGTATTGTGTACGAAGACTTTGCTCTCAAAGGGTTTGATACTATTGTCGTCAAAGCACAGGTGCATGCCGGCGGCAGGGGCAAAGGCTCTGTCTTCGATATTAAAACAAACGCACCCATTGCTATATCGGGCAAACCCGTCAAAGGCGTTAATATCATTTCGGGTGGCAATATAGCCGATGCTGCTTTCCAGCTTGCCGGGGCTATGCTTGGCAATAAACTCGTGACCATTCAAACCGGCGAAGCCGGTACTGTGATTAACAGGCTGCTTATCGAGCAGGGGGTCGGTATTGCCAAGGAATTCTATGCTGGCATTGTGCTCGATAGGACTACCGGCATGAATGTCATTATGGTTTCCACCGAAGGCGGTGTGGAAATCGAGAAAGTGGCTGCCGAAACACCCGAAAAAATACTTAAAGAACATATCGATCCCGACAAAGGCTTCCAGGATTTCCAGGCACGAAGCCTCGGTTTTGGCCTTGGCCTATCGGGGATTGCATTCAGAAACTTTACCAAATTCATTGCCAAGCTGGCAAAAGCTTACGAAGCGCTGGATTGCAGCCTGCTCGAGATTAACCCGCTTGTGCTGACTACCGAAGGCGATATGATTGCTCTCGACGCCAAGATGAATTTCGACGACAACGCCCTATACCGACATCCCGAATACACTGAACTGAGGGATATAAGCGAAGAAGACCCGCTCGAGGTGGAAGCCAGCAAGTTCGACCTAAACTATATCAAACTGGACGGAAACGTTGGATGTATGGTCAATGGGGCAGGCCTGGCTATGTCCACTATGGACCTGATTAAACTCTCTGGCGGAGAGCCTGCCAACTTCCTCGACGTAGGCGGCGGCGCCAATGTTGAGCGTATATCAAATGCTTTCAGGATTATGATGAGCGATCCCAACGTAAAAGCTGTACTCATCAATATCTTTGGCGGTATTGTGCGCTGCGACAAAGTGGCTGATGGTATCGTGAAAGCCTTGCAGACTGTCAAGGTAGATGTCCCTGTAATTGTCAGGCTCGACGGCACCAATGCCGAAGAAGGCGCCGAGACTTTAAAGAGCTCAGGCATGGAATTCAAGGTGGCTATGAACTTCGAAGATGCCGCCAAGAAAGTAGCCGAAGTAGTGAAAGTAGCATAAATCATTGATATACAATGACTATCGTCGATTTGGCAGGCCTTTGGCCTGCCTCTTTTGTATATCATTTTTTTGCCTGGTAAGTGGCTGCTGGCACTTGCTGGGATTTATGCCTTGTAAAATCAATCATTTTAGCCTCGCCTAACAAAATATTTAGCCATTTTTGCCCGAAAAAACGCGATTTCGGTAAAATTCCGGTAAACTTTTTTCCGGGGTGGTTTCCACCTTCATGCGGGGCGTTCGTCCATGCAAAGCCGACATGATGCACGTCAACCTTCCGAAGGTTCGCAACCTTCGGAA
>DAINRZ010000494.1:0-3306 GCA_036741575.1 Kapaibacterium sp. (SeqCode) | reverse complement strand
AAATATTTAATCAAAGGATGTCTGCAAAGCTAAATAATGAGCCGCTTGTTTCCGTTATTATGACGAGCTATAATTATGCCCGGCTCATCGGGTCTGCCGTGGAATCGGTAATGGCACAGGATTACCAAAACTGGGAGCTGATTATTGCCGACGATGGCTCGGTTGATAATAGCGTCGATTTAATTAATGGATTTATCGGCCTTGACGGCAGAATCAGCCTCTTAACACATCCCTGCAGTATTAACAAAGGACTTGCCGAAACCATCAGACTGGCAATGGGCAAAGCCCGCGGCGATATTATTGCATTCCTGGAATCTGACGATGAATGGTGTCCCCACAACCTGAGCGAAAAAGTCGGAGCCATTGCCGGCGATACCCGTACTGCGGCAGTGTTCTCCTCTATTGAACTAACAGGCGAAAGCATACAGGCCAAATACGTTGATTATCTTACATACATTGCCTGGGCAGGCCCGAAAATGAACAGGCTTAACGAACCAATGCGCCAATCCCTTGTTTTCATGCGAAATCCAGCAGCTACATTTTCAAATATGGTTTTCAAAAAAGATGCTCTCCAGGGCTTTGCATACGATACACAATTCGAAAAATGGCTCGACTGGCAGTTCATTATCTATGCTGCAATGAATGGCACTATCAACTATATTCCTAAGCCGCTTGTTAAATGGCGCATTCATTCCGGGAGCCTTCATTACAGGCATATGAAATCCGGCGGAAGTAATGGCATGTTGTCCCAAAGAGCTAAGTTTATTCAAAACCAATGTCAAAAATATAACCTTAGTATTAACAAGCTGCGGCTGTTTTGCCTGAACCTTGAATTTGCACTGAAACACCCCTGCATTGCCGCCCGCAAAGTACTCAATCCCGGTGGATATTGAGCTTGAGGGCGCTGAAAAAAAAGCTCGAGAATATAATCTGGAACCCCATTACAAGTAGTGTAAAAGAAGCTATGACAATCCTCATGGTAATAGTGATTCCAAGTTCGAAGAACTCTCCTTCCTCCCAAATGGCTATGGCATATATTGCGCCTGTTAGCCCTACAGCAATCAATATTGCTCCGACAACAAGACCTTTTTCGAGGGTTAGCTTCCCTAATATCTTATCTATGGTGTCGTTCATCGGCAGCAATTTAAGGTTGACTGCAAGTGTCTTTGTAAATATTGCAAAGATAACGGCCTGCAGGCCGATCATAACGAATGCCAGGGCATACAGCAGGGTGTGGATATCCCACTTGGAATTTGTGTTGTAGAATATGTAACCGCTCAGCAAGCCACCGATTATCATCATAAACAAACCGGGGTAGAGAAACAGCCATCGCGGCGAATACATCAGCAGGAACCGCAGATGGCGCCAGCCGTCCCTGAAAGAGCGAAGGTGGGGCTTGCCGGTCCTGCCGTCGGGCGAAAGAGTCGTCGGGATTTCCGTAATGTTCAATCCCAGCAATGTTGACTTCACCACCATTTCGCTGGCGAACTCCATACCTGTTGTTTGCAGGTTCATTTTTTTGAATGCTTCTTTTGTAAATCCCCTCATTCCGCAATGGAAATCGCCGATTTTGCTGCCGAAAAACAGCCTGCCGATACCCGAAAGCACAGGATTGCCCAAGTATTTATGAAGAAACGGCATAGCGCCCTGCTCTACACCCCCTTTGAATCTGTTGCCCATTACAAGATCGAAACCTGCTCTCAGTTTCGATAGAAATGGCATTATACCCAGGAAATCGTAACTGTCGTCCGAATCGGCCATTATCACGTTCATGCCTTTGGCAGCCTTGATACCGCCTATCAAAGCGGAGCCATACCCTTTTTCGGCCACATGGACAACCCTGGCGCCGGCTTTGCGCGCTATCTCAACGGAACCGTCGGTGCTTCCGTTGTCTGCCACGATAACCTCGCCGGATATCCAGTTATCCGAAAGAGCTTTCAGCGCTTTGGTTACACATATGCCGACTGTTTCGTTTTCGTTCAGGCAGGGCATTACTATTGATAACTCTGTGGCGCTTCCGTCAGTTATATTAAAGAATTTCTCTTCGTCGAAAAGTAGTTCCGGTGCGTTGCTGTGGGATTTTTCCATGAAATACACCCTGCTCGTGTCGTGATTGATTGGATATATCCTGATAATGTTGAAATACTTCTTCAATTGTTCTTCCCATTCATCGTAACCCTTAAGGTTTACGTAGAGGCCGTGGCCTTCAATAGCGCCTTCGGGCGAGGCAATCGAGATAACGAAGTACTTTCTGCCGATATGCAGCAGGCTTTCGTAAACCTTAGGAATATCAGTATCCTTGGCATGCTCGAGCACTTCGAGGCACACAACAACATCGCTGATTTCGGCCGGATATTCTTTCTGAATATCCTGAATAAACATTTGCCTGATACTTTTCTCGGATTTCAGGTATTTCTCTGCAGCCGCTTTACTCGGCTCTATACCGGATACATCGAAATATTTCTTAGCATGGGAATAGAATTCTCCTCTGCCCACACCGCCATCGAATAACGTGCGGCAGGAAGTGATGGAGCGAGCCAGGCCAAGTGCTATCTGAATCCTCGGCTCAGTAATATCCGTCAGTGCGTATGGTGGCGCATCCCCGTTTATAAAGTCATACTTATGTATCTCTCTATGGCCTGTATGTTCCATCAGCTTTCCCGATTATATATTTGACGGCGAATATTCGCTTTCCCTCAATAGGATTCATTAATACAAGTATTAATATCAATAAGTTATAGAATAATAATATTACTTAATAAAATCATTTAAGCATTACCCGACAAATTTAATAAATCTTTACCACTTTGTAATCCGTTTATTCTCATGATTCTATGATAATATTACTGATTACTGCTTCACGCTTGAATACTACCTTTGGTATGATTAACCTGTTTACATCATTATTAAAAGTGATAAGCAATGCTATAGTTTTAGTCTCGCCTAATATATTTATTAGCCATTTTTGCCCGAAAAAACGCGATTTCGGTAAAATTCCGGTAAAGTTTTTCCCGGGGCGGTTTCCCGCGTTTCCCATATAATAATGATTATCCAATTTGCACTGGATATTTGAAGGGACCAGCCGCGGCGTGTTCCTACATTGCTCCCCAGGGAACGATGCAGGATTTGGCCCGTCAACCTTCGGAAGGTTCGCAACCTTCCGAAGGTTAGCGCCGGTTTCCAATAAACTGTCATTGCCGTGAAAACGGCAATCCATCCTGCTTTGTTTTGTTTTTACAATTGCAAGCTCCTTCATATTAGCCTCGCCTAACATATTATTTAGCCATTTTTGCCCGAAAAAACGCG
>DAINRZ010000493.1:0-3320 GCA_036741575.1 Kapaibacterium sp. (SeqCode) | reverse complement strand
GGATATGTCATCACCCATGTTAACCCGGAGTTTACTTCGGTATGCCCCAAAACAGGATTGCCTGATTTTGGAACAGTAACTATAAGATATATCCCCGACTCAATTTGCCTCGAACTGAAGTCTTTGAAATATTATTTAATGGAATTTCGCAATAAAGGCATTTTTTACGAAGCAGTAACAAACGAGATACTCGATGACCTTGTTAAGGCATGCAGCCCGCTCGAGATGGAAATAACGACCGAATGGACTACACGCGGCGGTATGTATTCGGTCATCGAAGCAAAGTACGAAAAGGGGGCAATGTAGAAATGATTACCAAAGTATCGAAAATGTACAAATGGGAAATGGGCCACAGGCTGACATACCACCAGGGGCCGTGCAGGAATATTCACGGCCACACCTACAGGCTGCGAATAGATATAGAAGGAGAATTGAACGGTGACGGAATGGTAATCGATTACTAT
The DNA here is from genome assembly GCA_036741575.1 of Kapaibacterium sp. (SeqCode). Lineage (GTDB taxonomy): Bacteria > Bacteroidota > Ignavibacteria > Kapaibacteriales > UBA2268 > DAINRZ01. The sequence continues at coordinate 2,856 of DAINRZ010000493.1, read as the reverse complement.
AATATCGACAAAGTTGTGCTACCATTCCTGCAAACGCTCGACCATGCTTTTCTCGTCGATGATAAAGACATATCAATGATTGAGTTCCTGGAAGCTAACGAATTGAAAATGAAGGTTATACCGTTTTATTCGACAGCAGAGAATATAGCTGCCTTCATTATGAACGAATTATACCCTGCTTTTGTCAATCCGGGCAATCTTATAGCCCTGACACTCAGGATATATGAAACCGACGATGTTTTTGCCGAAATAACTAAGAAACTTTAATAAATGTTGAACTTATAATATAATAAGTATGACAAAATATACAAAGCTTTTTTATTCGATAGGAGTATTCTTAATTACTTTTATTGTTTATGCTCTAACTGCTGCGCCGGGAGTGACATATACAGACAGCGGCGAACTTGCAGCCGTATGTAAAACATTAGGCGTTGCCCATCAAACCGGCTATCCTTTGTTTGTTTTATTGGGCCATCTGTGGACATTGATGCCGTTGCCGTTTACTACTATTTTCTCTCTTAATTTGATGGCGGCATTTTTCACTTCCCTATCGGCAGTAGTATTTATGCACTTGTGCCTGCAGTTACTGGACTTTGTATCTTCGCACAAATACATGAAAAGCGTAATTCAGGACGCAAAAAAAAGAAAGCATGTTTCTTATTCCATGAGGAAAATTAAACCCCTTATCGAGGCAAAACATGTATTAATGCTCGCATTCATCATGTCACTCGTTTATGGGTTTGCTAAAACGGTATGGGCACAGGCTAATTATATAGAAGTATATTCCCTGCACCTGCTTCTTATCAACCTTATACTCCTAACTTTTATAAAAGGAATACTTAGCGATGAAAAATCGGTTCGGTATTTCTATCTGACTGCTTTCCTGATAGGATTGAGTTTAACCAATCACGGTTCGACGGTTTATCTGCTTCCCGGAATACTATTTTTCTATTTTAAAAGGCCCGGTGAACTTTTTACTTTTTCCAAAGAGCGGTTTAAACTTCTGCTATGGCTGTTAATACCGTTCTTTACAGGGCTCAGCCTTTATTTATACCTCCCAATAATTTCTTCGACTTCACCTGAATTTAATATCGGCGATGTATCCCGCGGATTTGATAAGCTATTCTATCACATTAGCGGACGCCAGTATTCTGAATTCTGGTTTAAAGGCTACGAATTTAAAGGGCATATAGCGGAATTTTTTACATTAATACCATACCAACTGGCATGGTTCGGTATCATTCCTGCATTAATCGGCCTGCACAGACTCTTTACCGCATCCAGGTCTTTATTTCTATTTCTTTTATTAAATATACTCGTTAGCGGCTTTTTTGCCGTTAATTATGGAATACATGACATCGAATCTTATTTCCTGACAGCTTATATAGCCTTTATTCTTATGGCCGCTGTAGGTATCTATGAACTGCTCGAAAACACCAACAATAAAGACCGGGTCAGGTTTATTGTTCCCGCCCACCTGCTTCTGCCCCTTATTTTAGTTTTCATGAATATTAAAGAAAATGACAGGTCGAAGGATTATTTGGTTTCGGAATATACAAGAATATTAACTGAAAATGTCGAGAAAAATGCTGTTATTATTTCCCAGAAATGGGACTGGTTCGCCAGCGCTTTTTGGTATTTGCAAAGAGTTGAAGGTTACAGGCCCGACATTGTTCTGATTGAAAAAGAATTCCTGAGAAGGACCTGGTACCCCGAGATGCTCATGGCCTGGTACCCCGATGTAATTTCTAAAAGCAGGGATGAGATAAATGAATATATGAGACATCTCGAAGAGTTCGAATCGGGCCGGCCATACGATCCAAATGCAATACAAGAGTCTTATATTGCTTTGCTACGCAGCTTTATCGGCAAGAATTACGATTCTATGCCTGTTTATATAACTTCGGACCAAATTAATCCGAATATGAATAAGGATATGTATTTCGAAGGATACTCATGGGCACCTCAGGGATTGGCTTTCAGGCTGCAAAAATCTGCCAAGTATATTCCCCCTGAATTTAAAAAACTCGATTTCACAAAGTTTATTTCGTCGATAAAAGACGGGGACAGCCGCCTCGAAACTGCTGTCAGGGCAGATGTGTCGGAAATATTGACTGAAACTGGAAAGTATTGCAACAGGAATTTCAATATCGACGATGCAGGCAGACTATTCGATTTAGCGCTTAAAGTGTTCCCTAAAAATCAAGAAGCTATAAAAGAAAAAAATTTACTTAAAAACATAAACTAACCGGAAGTATCACGGAAAATAAAAAAAATACAGGCTCCAATCTTATTATTTCGCCCGAAAGGTACCCCGAGGATGAAATAGATGCTTCGCTAAGGCCAAGGACTTTCGACGATTTCACCGGCCAGAAGAAAATTGTTGAAAACCTGAAAGTTTTCATTGAAGCTTCCCGGCGAAGAGGCGAAGCACTCGATCACGTGCTGCTGACTGGCCCTCCGGGCCTGGGCAAGACAACGCTCAGTTATATTATCTCGAGAGAGATGGGCAGCAATATTAAAATCACTTCGGGCCCAGTGCTCGAAAAACCTGGCGACCTGGCAGGGCTGCTTACCAACCTGGAAGAAAAGGATGTGCTTTTTATCGACGAAATCCACAGGCTTTCGCATGTTGTCGAAGAATACCTGTACTCAGCTATGGAAGAATTCAGGCTGGATATTATGATAGATTCGGGCCCCTCGGCGCGAACAATACAGCTGTCGCTGCCAAAATTTACGCTTATAGGCGCCACCACCCGCGCCGGTTTGCTTACGGCCCCGCTGCGTTCGAGGTTTGGGGTAATAAACAGGCTCGATTACTACGATACCGACGAACTCGTAAAAGTTGTTAAACGT
>DAINRZ010000492.1:0-3324 GCA_036741575.1 Kapaibacterium sp. (SeqCode) | reverse complement strand
GAACCTGATTATTCTTGGCTTATCCGGCGGTTTGGGCGCTGTGGTGTATTGCCTCAGGTCATTTTACAAACACATCGGGGATGGTGATTTCAATATCAGATGGACCTGGTGGTATATTATCAGGCCATTTCTTGGTGTCGTTATGGGTGTTTTCCTTTATTTCTTCATCAGCGGAGGCGTCCTGATTGTATCGAATAACTACAGCTCTCTGGACGGCAAAGCGCTCATGTTTTTCTCTTCGCTGGCGTTCGTAGCAGGAATAACATTTACACGCTTTCTGGAGAAAATTTATTCGATAGGTGCAGCAATGTTCGAAGCAAAGACCCCTCTTGAAAACGGTACAAGCGAAGTCAAAAAAAAGGGATGAGATACTAACCGGTGCAATCGATTAAGCATGTATATCATAACTTAAATATTTAAAAAGAGCCCTTTATTCTACTCAGCCCTGCCCTCTATAATAATAACGAATTCGCCCTTGATACTCTGCCTGGATGACATAATCGATTTACACTCCGATACGGTTCCCCTGATAAATTCTTCGTGGATTTTAGTCAATTCGCGGGCTATACAAATTTTTCGTTCGCTTCCGCAGGCCGATTCCAGGTTTTCGAGTGTCTTAATTATTTTATACGGCGATTCATAAATGATAGATGTCGATTGTTCTTTGGCAAGCTCGCCGAAGAATTTCTGCCTGCCTTTTTTTTGTGGCGGGAATCCACAGAACTTGAAACTACTGACAGCCAGTCCGCTGGCAGTCAGTGCCGGCAGCATTGCAGAAGCGCCTGGCAAAGGCACTACTTTTACTCCCGATTCTATTGCAGCAGATACAAGCCTGTAACCGGGGTCCGAAAGGCACGGGGTCCCGGCGTCCGTCACCAGGGCAATGGAGTTCCCGTTTTTAATCAGTTCAGCCAGTTCCAGGGATTTTTCCGATTCGTTATGCTCATGGTAGCTTACAAGCCTCTTTTTCTCGATTTTGAGCAACATCAGCAGGTTGCCCGTATGGCGCGTGTCTTCGCAGGCAATATAATCCGCCGAGCTTAATACATTTATTGCCCTCAGGGTAATATCTTCGAGGTTTCCTATTGGCGTAGGCACCAGGTAAAGGGCCGGTTCAGGCTTTTCTTTCATTTCTCTTTTCTTCTCTTAGTTTCCGGAAAAAATCCTTTATTAATTCAGAACATTCTTTTTCAAGTATTCCTATGGTTACATTGCACCTGTGATTCAGGCGCGGGTCTTCCGTAATCGAATAAAGGCTGCCGCTGGCGCCCGTTTTGGGATCAGCAGCCCCGATATACAAATTCCTGATGCGCGCCAAGACAATAGCGCCCGCACACATAGAGCAAGGCTCGAGCGTCACATATAAATCGCACCCGCTAAGGTGCTTGTAACCTGTTTTCCTGACGGCCGAGCGTATGGCAATAATTTCGGCATGCTCGATTGGGCTGTTCTTTCTTTCAATGCTGTTGTATCCCCTGCCGATGATCTTACCATCCTTTACTATCACAGCGCCGACGGGCACATCGCCGCTTTTCAGCGACTTGCGTGCCGATTTCAGGGCTTCTTTCATGTATTTTTCGGGGCCGGTATTCATATGTTATATTAATGCTGCAAAGCAACAAACAAGTGATTGAATATTTTTAAGGATATCACAAATTCAAATCCTTTTTATTTTTTGCAAATCCAAATTTATCGAACAGGTTTTCACCTGCTGTTATCCCGAAATTTCATACTATCATCAGCCATTTTAAAAACTACTTAGATGAATAATCTTCCAAAAAACCGATTCTCCTTTTAGGCGTATTGTCTACTTGGATCAGCTCTTCGATAACAGAAAAAATACTCTGAATCTGCTCGTCATACCTCGATTCGAGCTTATCAATCCGCTCGGCAAGCTCTTTATGTATGCTCATCAGCCTGCGCAGCTGTACGAAAGTCCTCATTATTGCAATATTTACTTCGATTGCTTTTTCGCTCTTTAATACAGTTGACAGCATAGCAACACCCTGTTCTGTGAAAGCAAAAGGCAGGTGCCTAAGGCCTCCGTGACTTGTTATCACAAATTGTGATGTCAAGTTTTTAAGTTCAATCCTTGTTAACTCAAACATAAAATCTGCCGGGAACCTGTTAATATTTCTCCTGACGGCTTGCTTTAGTGTCCTGGTTTCAGTTCCGTATAGCAGGGCAAGGTCGAAATCGAGCATTACTTTTTCACCGCGAATGAAAAATATATGCCCCGCCAGTTTTTCCGTACTGATTGCCGATGTATTCATACTTTTATTTACTGTTCATCCTGTCGGGTATAGCATTTTCCCAGATATTTCTTAGTTCTGCAACGCTTGCTTGGATACACCCCTCGATAGAAAAAGTGTTTCGTGTAACGATCCCGATTTTACTTAACCCGGTATTGAATTCGCTGCATATTTTCTTTAATAAATCTTCTTTTTCGGGATTTAGAGATACTATTACCCTGGATTGCGATTCCCCGAAAAGCAGTCCTGCCGATGGCTGCGAGGCCAGAAACACTTCAGCACCGAGATTATCGGCGGAAGCGATGGCTTTTTCTGCTAAGCAAATAGCTATTCCGCCTTCGCTCGTATCATGAGCAGAGTTGATAATCCCATCTTTGATTAACTTCAATATGGCTTTTTGGAGCCTGATTTCTTCTTCGAGATTCAGGACTGGCGGTTTACCTGCAATTAAGCCGTGAACCTGTTTCAGGTATTCTGAGCCGCCAAGTTCCTGCCTGTCGCTGCCAATCAGGAAAATTGAATCGCCTTCGTTTCTGAAACCGGATTGCATAATTTTACTCATATCGTCTATTACCCCGAGCATACCAATTGTTGGGGTTGGGAACACAGCCCTGCTTTGAGATTCGTTATGAAAGCTTACATTACCGCCGGTAACAGGGGTATTAAAAGCCCGGCAGGCATCCCCCATTCCCCTGACCGCTTCTTTGAAGGTCCAAAACACCTCAGGGTCGTATGGATTGCCAAAATTAAGACAGTTAGTTATAGCTACCGGCTCTGCACCCGTGCAAACAACATTTCTTGCTGCTTCCGCTACAGCAGCCATTCCGCCTGTATATGGGTCGAGGTAAGCGTAGCGGCTGTTGCAATCGGTACAAACGGCTATTCCTTTGCCGGGCAATTCCTTAATTCTGATAATTGCGGCATCACCCTTAATCGATATTGTATTTGTCCTTACCTGGGAATCGTATTGCTCATAAATCCATCTTTTCGAGGCAACTGTGGGCGAACCCAGAATTTTCCGGAATACTTCTTCGTTGCTTATATCTGTTTTCAGGAAATCTGTTTCCACGCT
>DAINRZ010000491.1:0-3330 GCA_036741575.1 Kapaibacterium sp. (SeqCode) | reverse complement strand
AATAATAGTAGTTATGTACGAGACACTAATTAAGCAGTATGCAACACTTTGCGATGTTGACAGAAACCTGATAACGAATGCATCGAACCTATCGGCGCTTTTGTTCGGGAGCCTTGTAAATGTAAACTGGGTGGGGTTTTATTTTATCTACAACGGCAAACTAAAGCTGGGCCCCTTCCAGGGAAAGCCTGCATGTATTGATATTCCCGAAGGAAAAGGGGTATGCGGAGCTTCGGTTCAGTTAGGCAAATCCCTAATTGTTGACGACGTCCATGAGTTTCCGGGCCATATTGCCTGCGACGAAGCTTCGCGCTCCGAGATAGTTTTGCCTCTTTTCTATAAAGGTTCCGTTTTCGGAGTGCTGGATATCGACAGTCCGGTGAAGTCGCGATTTACAGAAGAAGACAGGCAAGGGCTTGGGGAGCTGGCCAATATATTTATAAGTAAATCAGATATTGTTCCACTCAGGGCATTGTACAGGTTCTGAAAAAGTATTTGTTTTTCATTTAACCGATTATTCCTATTTTTATTATTTTTTATATGGGAAAATAATAGCCTATGGATTCTGGACTGACTAATAAAGCACGTTTCAGGGATTTCCCCCTGAACTTTTGGATAGTTATAATATTCGAATTTTTCGAGCGCGGCTCTTACTACGGTATGATGAGCTTTCTATCTGTATATATGACCGACGAGTTGGGAATAGCAAAATCCGATGTCGGTGTAATTAAGAGTATTATTGTGCCTCTTCTGTATTTATTGCCTTTGCTAACAGGGGCCATTGCCGATAAATTGGGATACAGGCGTTCGTTCCTGGCAGCATTTTCATTACTGGGTATAGGATATTTTCTTACCAGCCAGGTTACAGAATATACTTATATTTTTGTATCTCTGCTGATTATGGCTGTAGGAGCCGGTACTTTCAAACCCATTGTTTCCGGGACTATAGCGAAGCTAACAAATGAAAAAACTGCTACTCTCGGATTCGGAATATTCTATTGGGCTATTAATTTCGGGGCATTCCTTTTCCCGCTGATATTAGTACCTGCACTCAAGAAAATTGATAGTTCCTATGTCATGATTGCCTCGGCAATTTTTACCGGAGCTATGATTCTTCCAACACTCTTTATTTTCAGGGAACCACCGGGTTTTGTTGCACGAAAAGAGCCTTTTGGGAAAATTTTATCTGATATATTGAATAAAGTATGGATGGTTTTCAAAGACTGGCGCTTCATAATATTTATCTTAATTTACTCGATATTTTGGATACTTTATTTCCAGATGTTCGATACAGTATTATGGTATGTGAGTATGTTTATCGATGCCGAACCACTCAACAAATTGATTTCACCAGTGCTGGAAAGTATATTTGGTATCAAATGGTATTTCGATGTAGAGCATGTTACTGTGATTAATGCCCTTACAATCATTACACTTCAATTAATTATATCATCAATTGTAAAGCGGACTAAAGCAATGCCTACTATGATAACCGGTGTGGCTTTTGGTATATTGGGCATGGGGATTCTTGCTATCAATCAGAATATATGGGTATTCCTAATTGGAATTACTGTATTCTCGCTTGGAGAAATGACAGCACACCCAAAGTTCTTTTCGTACCTGGGAGTATTAGCTCCTGAAGACAAAAAAGCTACTTATATGGGTTTTAGTTTCCTGTATGGTGTTCCGAGCTCTTTTCTAGGTCCTGTTGTTGGGGTGCTCCTTTATAATTTACTCGTAGATAATCCGATGATTGCATATATAAAGTCGAATCTGGCATCGATGGGCAAACAAGGCTTGCTGGGGAGCGATTCGTCTATCCAGGCGGCCATGGATGCTGCAAAAACTGCCGGAATCGAAAAAGCTGAAATCCTGAACCAGGCCCACACACAGGAGCTATGGCTGATATTCTGCGGCATTGGAGTAATCTGTATAATCGGCTTGCTGCTTTACGACAGGTTTATCGGTACGGCAATAAATAAAGAAAGGGAGATTTGAGTGAAAGTTATTAGGTTTATTATTGTATTAGCATTTATTATTTCGTCAGTTTACGCTTCGGATAAAGAGAAATGGTACAGATTAATAGGATCTGCTTTTCTGGACAATAGTTCCTACAGAGTTCTTGAAAAAATCTGCTACGAAGCAGGCGGAAGGCTTGCCGGGTCGGAGCAGAATAAAAAAGCAATGTCGATACTTGAAGAAGAATTAAAAAAACTCGGCCTTACGCCCCGGAGGGAATCTTTTACTATGCCCGGCTGGCAGCGAGGCGAAGACAGGGTTTTTATGACTACTCCGTCCAATTACGAAATCCGTGCTGCAGCCTTAGGTTATACTGATAAAACTCCTGAAATTAATTCGGGACTGGTTTATATAGGTAACGGCAAAGAAGAAGACTATGAAGGAATAGATGTAAAAGGAAAAGTAATCCTGGCAAACCAGGGCTATGCTGCAAACGGGAAGCAATTTCTACGATGCGAAGCAATCGATGTTGCAGCTTCGAAGGGTGCGGCTGCAATATTGTTTATCAACGAAAAAAACGGTGGCCTGCTGATGGCAGGCGTTGCCAATTTTATTGGCGAACCGAGCCCAATTCCGGCTTACACTATCACTATGGAAGACGGCCTGCGAATGAAACGGCTGCTGGAAATGAAGTCTGAGGTTAGCCTAAGAATTATTACTAATTCCCGCTGTACGGGAAAAATCAGCGAGGAAAACCTCGTCGTCAATTTCCCAGGTAATAGCAAAAAGAAGTTAGTGGCAGGAGTGCATTTCGATTCGTGGGACCTCTCGCAGGGAGCCATCGATAATGGGCACGGCACGGCAATTGCCTTCGAAACGGCACGGCTGCTGCATCAATTCAGCCGCGAAAACGGCTTGACAATAGATATCGTTTGGTTCAACGCCGAAGAATTGGGACTTTGGGGCTCGAAAGCATATGTTGAGCAGCACAAATCCGAAGATATAGCTGCTATGATAAACCTGGATATGACAGGCATTCCTACTGGTTTCAACGCTATGGGGTTCGACGAGTTCAAGCCGTTTTTAGAGAACCTGTGCAAAGAACTTAACGGCTTCGATATGAAGGATGGAGTCAGCAGTACTCCCTATACTAACAGCGACCACATGTACTTTATAATGGAAGGTATTCCTTCGTTTACAATCCATGCCCATTTAGAAAAAGACATGTACTGGTATTACCACGATTTCGGCGATACTTTCGACAAAGTGGAGAAAAAGTATTTCTCCGAAGCAGGAGCTGTGCTGTCAATATTGCTGACAGAGCTTGCCAACGACGAAACTTCAGAATTCAACAGATTGAAACCGGAGCAG
>DAINRZ010000490.1:0-3340 GCA_036741575.1 Kapaibacterium sp. (SeqCode) | reverse complement strand
CGTGAAGCCTTACGGGTATTGATATTATATCCATTTGGCCCTGTTTGTCGGTATCGCTGATTTTAGTATTTGCCACATAGTTTTCATCGTGGTCCCAATAGACTGCCCCACACCTGAGCAACACCTGTATCAGAGTGTCCTCGAGCGGATTGCCCGAGTCGTCCACATAAGGCCCCATGACGGAATCGGGGTCGAATATAATGTTATCGTTGGTAACCGAATTGAATTTAATCGTTTCCTTTTGGTTTTTGTCGAAAAGGTCTTTGTCGGTAACGAATATCACATCGCTGTAAACCTCGCCAAGGCCAATTGTTATCGATTTGGGAGTATAATAGAACTTAGGCTTGCCGCCTTCCTGCGAATAAGCCATAGAAGCGGCAAATAGTAAAAGAATAAGGGTAACCGCAGGATATTTAATATGCTTCATTATTTATTCTCCAATGAATTTTTTAACATTAGTTATTGAAGTAAAATTACAAAATATTAATAAAATAAGTCAAAGAATAATTAATTATTATTAATATTTTTTTTATATGCACTACAAATTGAATTATTAATTTAGCCACGACTATCATATAGTTTAGCCGTTTTTGCCGAAAAAAACCTGAAGACTGTTTAATTCAGATAAACTTTTCATCAGATTGATTTTCAACCTCGTGCAGGGCTCTCGGGCTACATTTTAATACGATTGGGCTTGTCTCCCAACAAAAACAAGCATTATCACTATTCTATGATGTCAGGGCAGGGTGGCAAACCTCACTGATTTGTCAATTCTGAGTTGTGAACCGGGTTTGCGGTTTTAAAATGATACAAGGATTTTGCCTAAATAAGCCGGTTGTTGAACTTCTCCGAGTATTCCTGGGAATTAGTAATTTCCCCGACACCGTCTGGGGCTTAATATTTTAAAAAAGCAGGTTATGATTAAGTTAACCATGTAATTGGTGCTCGACCTATTGTTAAACTCCCTCGTAGCTGAATCATCTGTCCTTTCTGTGCGGTGGAGGGTCAATCTTATAAAAGAGAATTGCCGGATACGCCAAATTGCTGTGGTATTTCCGTTCTCAGTATTAATTTGCCTGGCCCGGCATTATTTTATTTATTATTAAGTGATCAATTAAAATATCTGTTAATAAAACAATTAGAACAACAATTTATCACTCTCTGTTCCATTTTCTATTGAAACATTCAAAAATAAAAAGGAGTCGTGGAGATGAGACGAGTTTTACTATTAGTTGTATTGTTTTCAACAATCTCAATCTCAGGTTGTTTTACATCGAACGCTATCCTGACTAATGAGAAAAAGTACCCGCCTTTAAGTTATTATGCTACTGTTAAGGTATATTTAAACGAAGTAAATGTCGATAATTTCGAGGAAATCGGGATTATTGAAATAAATAAGCCCGACTCATTAGTGGTTTATCTACACGATGTAGTGGAGGAAGCTAAATGTGAAGCACGATATATTGGCGCCAACTGTATAATCAGGTTAAATGATTTCCTAAGGGAAGGACACAGAAAGCAACACCGTAACAGGTACTTTTTCAGGGCCGGTATTATAAGATAATTTACTGATTATCTACTTATTGCATACCTGCTTTCTGAAATCTTCCGAATCCAGGCAGTTGACAATATCGGCGCTGCCCAGCAGGGCCTTTTGGGCTACCGTTATGCCAAAATCTATATCGGTAATTGTTTCTTTTCTGTGAGAATCGGGATTTATCGACATCTTAACGCCTTTTTCGGCAGCATATAGCGCATTTTCGGCGCTGAGGTCGAGCCTGTAAGGGTTTGCGTTGATTTCGATTATTTTGCCAAAATCCGACGCTTCATCGATAATCTGTTTTATATCTACCTCGTATGCCTGCCGTGCCAGCAGCAGCCTGCCCGTTGGATGGCCGAGCATTGTGGTATATGGATTCTTAAGGGCGTTTATCATCCTGCGTGTCATATCTTCCTTTTTCATCCTGAAATTATTATGGACGGAGGCAATTACAACGTCGAACCGGCGCAGCACATCGTCAGAATAGTCCAGCGAGCCGTCGCCGAGTATGTCGCACTCTATTCCCTTGAATATATGAATCCCGAGGCCCTCGGCATTCAGCCTGTCAATTTCCTCGTGCTGCAGCACAATCCGGTCTTCCTTCAGGCCGTTGGCCACAACCGAAGACTTGCTGTGGTCTGTTATCACAATATATTCATAACCTAAGCTGCGGGCATGAAGAGCCATTTCCCTGACGGAGTGCTTTCCGTCGCTCCAGGTGGTGTGCACATGGACTACGCCCCTGATGTCATCCCTTTCGACTAATTGTGGAATTCCCGTGGCCTGCACCCTGGCAATTATTTCCGGGCTATCCCTGAGAATGGGCATAAGATAGGGCATTCCGGCAATATTATAAAGCTCCTGCTCGTTTGAAATTTGTATCGGCTCGCCATTCCGGCTGAGCATACCAACTTTAATGCTATACCCTTTTTGCCCGATATATTCTGCAAACTTGCCAACGTAAGATTCGCTGCCCGTTAATTCGTGTAGTTTCAGTGCATATTCACCGGGGCCGGTTATGAAAATCCTGATTTTTATTCCCCGATAAACTGCTGCAATAGCAGGCCCGTCCGGTTCGGCCTGGCTGCATACCTGGCCGATACAGGACTGCACCGCCTGGGGATTATCAGATGAAATAACTAAGATGATATCGCCGATAGTCTCAGCCTGCCGCCGAAGATCGCCGGCATACTCCAGTTGCAATACGCCGGGGCACCCGGCAAGCTCGACGGCAAGGGCATTTGCTGCCTCGATAATGCCCTGCCCGAGGCTTCTGCCCTTAAAGGCACGGATAAAATCGATGCTTGTTAGGATATCTTCGGCAGTCTTGGCGGTGAATCCCTTCAATTGCAGGATAGAGCCGTTGTTGCATGCTTTCTCGAGCGTATCTAAATCGATTATATTCAATTCTTTATAAAGCATGCCGATTTTCTTTGGGCCCAGCCCGGGTATATATGTCAGTTCGAGGACAGACTCTGGTATCTGCTGAGTAAGTTTTTGATAGTAAGTTAGTTGCCCTGTTTCTACGTACTCTGTGATTTTAGCGGAGAGGGCCTTGCCAAAGCCTTTTACATCGCCCAGCAAACCCTGCCGGGCAAGGCCTTCGATGTCGATGCCGCCTTCTTCGATAATATCCGCGGCATTAGAATAGGCAAGGGTTTTGAAAGGATTCTCGCCCAGGATTTCCAGTAAAGTGCCAATATTCCTTAATATTTTTATTAATTCTTTTGTTTTCATATAGTTATTAAAATAATACTTAGTACGAAATAATACATTGTTTTTAACGTAATTGATTACCTT
>DAINRZ010000489.1:0-3346 GCA_036741575.1 Kapaibacterium sp. (SeqCode) | reverse complement strand
CGCTGAAATTATACGACAATCGCAATCTTCTGCCAGCTTTACCAACTCACTGCCGTCCCATCTTTTGTTGAGTTCGGAAATCCTTGTATTGGCAATGAATCAGTTAGAACCATTAAATTAAATAATGAGTCTGCCACATCGGCAGTCGAAATTCGCTCGCTTACGCTTAAATCAAACAATGGCATCTTTACTGCCGATCTGCCTGCATTGCCGATAAAACTGAATCCAAAGGATAGTATAGATATTAATATCAAATTTAAAACTGATAAAAAAGGAGTATTTAATGATACGCTTATAATCTCGGACAGCTGCCATTCAGATAGGCTAATCGCCCTGAATGGTGCAGTTATTACAGTTCTTATTCAAGCAGGAGATATTAATTTTGGTAAATTGCTTGTAGGTCAGAAATTTACAAAATCTGTAGAAGTGTATAATTCTGGTGTTGACGATTTAAAAATAACAGGATATAAAGGAAATAATCTTTCATGCTATAAGCATAATTTAGGAAATGTTAGCAATAACAATCCGATAATTATTCAACCCTGGGGCGAGCCATACAGGTTTAACATCACTTTCCTGCCCACTAATATAGGTAGTTTCAGGGATTCGATTGTTTTCTCAAGCAATTCGGAACCATCGGGCGACTCGGTTGTAGTAATCGAAGGAGCCGCAGTTTCCACGGGTACAAGCGATGTAATCGAGCAAACTGGCGAGGTTACTGCTTCACCCAATCCTGCAGGCGATTTCCTGAATTTATCTGTTTATTCCGAGACCGGCAGTGCTGCCGAAATATCAGTTTATTCGTTGCAGGGTTTCCCTGTTTTGCCTGTAATTATTAAGCAACTGGATAAAGGAAGCAACTATATCTCCTTAAATATAATTGAACTAACTGCAGGCAGCTATTATATATTAATTAATCATGGAAATTCATTTAATAGAGCAAAATTCACGAAAGTGGAATAAGAAAACGAATAATCAGCGCTAAAAGGCATCTTGGGTGTAACTTTTAAGGACTTTAATTGTTATACTCAAAAAGTAAACATAAAATAAAGGTGAGAAATGATGCTTTTTAACCGTTTGATTGCCCTAACAATCTTTATTACTGTAATACCTTATTATACCAATTTGGTAGCCGGAGATTCATTTAGTGGATATTTGAAACAGAACAAAGATTTGGTAAATCGTTCTTTTCAGGGAACAGATTATTGGTTAACTGTGTTGCCAGGTTATGCCGAAGGCCCAATGGATTCAGGACTGGTAAAAATCTATATAATTTCGGGCATTTTTACCGAGGCAACTGTCGAAGTGCCTGGCAAAGGATTTATGGAAGTAAAACCTGTCAATCCTAAGAAATGTACAGTATTTGAGTTGCCGGCAAAGACTGCCTGCCCCTGGATTAAAAATGCTGCAGATAGTTCACCAGCTGAAATGGTATATAGGCAGGCAGGAATTCATGTGTATTCCAATACTTCGATAATAGTTTTCGTTGAATATTCTGCTAACAAAATTAATGAAAGCTATCTTGCGTTGCCTGTATCTTCCCTTGGCAATGAGTACATTGTTTCTTCTTATATCAGCAGTTCCTATGGTGGTTTAAAACTGCCCAGCCTGACCGCATGTGTGTCACTTCAAGATGAGAATGTAGTAAAATTCTTGGTAGGAGGCAATGTTATTACCAAAACAACAGGAGGAATGAAACCTGGCCAGGAAAAAACTGAAGTATTGAATAGGGGAGATGTATGGATTTTTGGCTCAGACGAGAAAGACCAGGATATTTCAGGAAGCAGATGGTCCTCAAGCAAACCACTTGGAGTAGTATCAGGTAATTATGGTGCTTTAATACCAATGAATTCTAAAGGTTTAAATTATATTACTGAAATGGAACTTCCCACAAATTTATGGGGCAATAATTACCCTGTACCCATAATTCCCGGTAAGAGTAAGCCACCAATTGTAAAGATAGTTGCAAAAGAAGAGAAAACGAGGTTATACAGAAATAATATTGATATTGCTATGTTAGTTAGCTCAGGCGGTTTGATCGATAAGGGATGGCTGGGGATGAGGCTGTTGCCAGATCAGGAAGAGACTGCACCAGCAATAATTTCAGGTGATAAACCTATCAATCTGACTATGTATAATACCGGCTCCGGTGATGATAACACTCCTGCACAGAAAATTGAACCGTTTTCTTTGAATATCGCCCCTTCAGAGAATTTTATTAACAGAGCCACATTAAATGTTTCTAATATTGGTGGGAAACAAACGAAGCATTATATTAATTTAGTATATAAAGTTTCAGATAGTAATTCAATAAACGAAATACTTATTAACCGCCCAATTGATAATCCTGATGAATGGAATAAACTGACTGATCTGTATCCGGGTGAGGGGTCTGCATTCCCCGTTAAAATAGGTGGATTCGATTATTTTGTAAAAAATTTCGAATTAGCAGATACAGGAGTTTATAGGATAAAGGCATTAACTGAGTTTGCAGCATATTTGTACGGCTATAAAGAGAACGGGATTTCTTATGCAAATCCTGCAGCGGCATGGTATTTTGATTTTGATCAACCTGATACATTTCCGCCTGTTCCTGCATTTGAATATTGCCGCTGCTGCGGTAAGACCGATAATGCCAAAGTAAGGGATATGCCCGAGGATTCAGAGGTACGTACAAATTTAGCCTTTGTGTATTTCGATTCTGAACATAGTTTTAATTATAGGTTTAACCATGATGATTTTATTCCCGGGAAGCAACAGGAAATTGCCTGGAACCTCGAGGTAATTGATTTGGGAAAAGATGCAAAAGCAGTAATTACATTTACTGACAGAGCTGGCAATGATACAACTGTTGAACTGAATTACTTTGCCCGTAAACTTGGAGTTTACCCTTTGGCGCTGGATTTGGGATATATTGTGAAGGGAAAAGATACAACAGGTAAAATAATTCTAACCAATCCATCAAATACTTACCCTTTAGATATATATTCCACAGATTTAAAATTCAAGAACACTGGCTTTAGCTTAGTTACCCCCAATCTGCCATTTAGGCTGATGCCAAAAGAAGAAGTCGGAATTTCGTTTAAATTTAAGTCGGATATTTTGGGTGATTTCTATGATACACTGATGATTTCGGATTCCTGTGGTATCAACAAAAAAATTACATTAAAAGCTAAAGTTGTTTCAGTTCTTATTAGGGCTGATGATAATTATTTCAAAAGGACAAAAGTCGGGGAGTCAGAATCAAAGACAATGAATATCTATAATGCCGGCAGTTATAATTTGATAATTACAGGTTACAGTGGTAATTTTTCGCAGTATTTTACTCATAACTTAGGAAATATCA
>DAINRZ010000488.1:0-3348 GCA_036741575.1 Kapaibacterium sp. (SeqCode) | reverse complement strand
GTCGAAGGAATATGTAATGCCATGGCCGAAATCCGGATTAAAAGTTTTAAGGATTTTTCCGTTAGCATCTTCTATCCGCAGATAGCCGTTTCCTTGATCGGCGTAAGCCCAATAAGAGAGGCCGAGATTGTAATCATCAGTAAAATTAAGTGTATAGCAGCCTCTGCCGAAATCCAGTTTGTCTTTGTAAACAGTATTGGGAGTAAATGCAGGCCTGTTTATAACTTTGTTCCCCTGCCAGTCAGTAATATTGTAACTAAAGCCCTCAACCCTGTTGTTCGATTTACAAACAAGAAAAATTTCATCTTTATATAAATCCGGCAGCTCAAAAAATGTCGAGTAAGAATCATTGGCAGAGTTTTGGTCATCTTTTCCGTTTGGCTTTGATGCTTTGATATTAAATGTGCTCTTGGCACCGCCAAGCCAGAAAAGAGTATTGGGCAATGGCAAGACAATCGTATCCTTAGCCATTGGCTCGATTTTGCCTGACCACACGTAGCTTTCGGGATTCCCGTCAGTTATACCGTAATCGAATGTCAATTTGGTTACAGGCTCACTGCCGTTGTTTCGTACAACAACTGTAGGGCTAGAGCAAATTGGATTTTTTCTTGAAAAATATGGATTTATATTTGGAGTAATCACTTGGCATATCTCAACATCGGTTTCATTTTTAATATCACCATATTCAATCAGGTGCATGCAAACGACATAATTACCGCTGCCCATTCCCTGATTGTCCGAGGGTACTTTTGTTATATCGTAATCGAGATATATTTTCCCATTTTCCACATGATTTGTTAGCTCGAACTCATTATCCTTTACAACGTCTCCCGGGCACCAGCCTTCACGTGAACCGGGCCATGTACCTCCCTGAGGGAAAACGGGATTAAGCGCGCAGTCGTCGTACTGAAATATATGCCAGGAAGCCACTTCGCCCTTACCGGAGATTAATGAGTGGACATTATCCTTCCATTCGCAGCAGTGGGGATATGCTCCTGTATTGCTGTTGTGGCCGTGGCCTGTTAATCTGGTTATGATCTTGCATGATTTTGTTTTCTCATTAAGTGTAATTTCAAGTGGATTCAATACCTTATCATCCGACAAATTCTTGTATGAATATGACTTCATAGGTCCCCAAAGCTGCTGAATCCCAACGACTTCCCTTGGAGTTTCGCCGGGAATGAACTCAAATTTAACATCGATTAGCTCCTGCTGGTTGCCTGCTGAAAAATCGACACTATCCTTGAGCAGCGGCGCATAATCAGTTACGTCGTACATCCAGGTGAATCCGTCGGGGCCAAGATCTAATCCCTTGCCATATGGGGTAATATACCTTCCGATTTCATATTCTATAACTTTTTCGAATGGTTTTTTGTAATAATACAATTTCTGGTTTGTCAGTGTTTCCGTCTTTTCGTGAAATACTGAATCTATTGCTTTCCCTGTTTCATCGTAAGTGTAGCTGTGCCCCTCGAGCCATGCATACCTTACCGATTTACGAACAGGTTTGTAGTCAGAAATCTCCATTGTTTCGATGCTAACAGGTGCTACAGGCTTTTCGATTAGTAAATCGACAGTATCGTATCCGGGATTAAAATCACCGGTAAACAGTTGAATTGAAGGGTTGAATGTTCCCAACTGAACATTTCTCGTCAGTCCGTAACCCTCGATTGAATTAATTCGTGGAGTACCGAGCAGTTTGCCGTCATTTTCGGAACCGGCTGCGTTATCTACCTTAAAATCAATAATTTCATCCAGCGGGTAATAGAGTTTAAGTTTTGGGAAATCCGGGTGGCTGTTATCTGCCTTTTTCCTCATCCAATCTTTAATTACCTGTACATCCAGGGCTTTATCCCAAAGCCTTACTTCGTCGAGGCAGCCATTTATTTCAGCAGTGCCATGAGTAATATTCGTCAGGTTAAACGGGCTTGTTATCGGATAAGTTGCTGCCGGAATGTCGAAATTATAGGTTAATGTAGCTTTTTCCCCGTTGATATACAAAGTCAGTTTCTCCTGGTTAGTGGCTTTGCTGCCGTCATATACCATAGCAACATGTGCCCAGGCATTTTCGGGCAGGATTCCTTTTGCAACTCCATAAGTATTATCCGCTCCGCCTCGTATTATACAGTATAAATCTCCTGATTTATCTCCCATTTGCAGTGCAAGGTTATCTCCTTTGCCGAGGATATTCGACCAGTTTTTCCATTTATTTATTTTCACCCAGCCTTCGAGTGTAAACTGTTTTACACCGTCAAGGCCAGGGTAGCTTCCACAGTCCACCCAGTCGCCGTTTCCGTCGAACTCGAGATAACTATCATTAGATTCAGCCAATGCACATGCCCCGCGTTCGAATCCTTTAAAGGTTATGGAGCCATTATTATCCTTAAGTGTATATGATATTTCGAATACAATACTTGTAGTACCACTCCAATCAAAAGGCTCCTTTAAATCGAACGAAATTTTCCCATTTTCGCTGATTTCAGCAGGGCCTCTGTAATATTCTGTAAACCCGTCTTCGTCCATTCTTGTTATTGTTTTTTGCAGGGCTTTCTTCATTTTCAGGCAAATTTCACTTATTTCAGAATTTGATGTTGCATTTAATGTAAGTATGATAATACTGTCTTTTTGCAATCCAATCTGAGCGAGTTCATCCTTTGTCAGGATAAACTGTATTCTTCCTGCTCTGCCCAAAGTAAGTTCTTTGTCCTTTGGGCCTGAAGATATCCCAAACAGATTAAAAGTTTTTGAATATTTTGAGTTAATATATCTTTTTTTATAATAATCTGAATATGGTTTATCGGTAAAGTTAAAAGTACTGCTTGTTAATCTGCCGGCCACCCTGTAAAGCCAGGTAGAATCTTTTGTGGAATCCATAATACCGGTATGCTTGTAAACCATATTGTAAGTCAGGTAATCCCATTCGCCGCAGTAGTATTGGTCCTGCCTTGTCCTTGGGTCGCATTTCAGCGAATAATGCATCAAAATCTTCCGGTAGTCCTGAGGATTATCGGGGAATTTCCATACACCCCGCCTTGTAGATATCGAATCATATGTCAATGTCTGAACCCAGACAGAATTCTGAGCGGGCAACTCCAGTGCCGATGCACTCAAAACAATTGCTGTTAATATTGCAGCAAATTTCTTTTTTTCCATCATATTACCTTAACTTATATTAAATCATTATTACAACAATATGTAAGATAATAATATATTGATAAACAATAAAATGCAATATTTTAAATGATGGGATTGTTTTATTTTTTTTAAATCTGAAATTTAATTTATTATCCTAGAAGATAGTTAAAACTATGCACTTTAGTGCATAACTTTAGTCTCTAAGCAATTTTT
>DAINRZ010000487.1:0-3352 GCA_036741575.1 Kapaibacterium sp. (SeqCode) | reverse complement strand
ATTCCGGCTTTGCAAATATTGTTTTCGAGAAAACATCGACTGCCGATACTTTTGCCGTTTACGAAGCATTAGATAATAATACCAAGTACTATTGGAGAGTTAAATCCAAGAATTCGACAGCCGAGACAGAATGGAGCGGGAGATGGGAATTCACCACTATTTTTGGGCCACCTAACTTGACAAGCCCCGATGACAATGCCTCGGACGTTCCTATTAAAGGCAAACTGGTATTCCTGAAAATCACTGATGCTAAGAAATATAAAATACAGCTATCAACTAAACAGGATTTTTCGGGCGGCATGATTAACAATCAGGATATCGACAGTGCATATTTCGATTACGACAATTTGGAACAGGGCACTGCTTATTACTGGCGTGTATTGGCGTATTCATCTGCGGGCACAACTACAGGGTGGTCTGATATCTGGTCGTTTACTACTGTTGCCAAGGTTGGTATACCGGTACTCTTAGCCCCTGCTAATAATGCAATTAACCAGCCTTTGGATGTTAGTTTAGAATGGGCTGAAATCGGCGGGGCAGAAAAATACCATCTGATTGCAGCTAAAGACAACCTGTTTTCGAATGTATTAAAAGAGGAAACAGGCCTGGTTAATAATACTTATGCGCTCAACAGCCTGGACTATAACACAAAATACTATTGGAAAGTGCGTGTTTTCATGAACGGAGATTATTCAGACTGGTCTGCCGTGTGGAATTTCACAACCTTAAAAGAAACCATAACACTCTCAAAGCCTGTTCTTATGTCTCCGGCCAATAACGGGCAGGGCATTAAAACCGCAGGCAATCTGATTTGGAAGAAAGTAGCCAATGCATTGAATTACATTGTAATGCTTTCTGAAAACCAGGATTTCTCGCAGAGCATTCTGGATATTACCGTCAACGATTCGCTGAAAAGCTATACAGGGCTTGAGAAAAACCAGAAGTATTACTGGAAAGTGAAGGCAAAATCAGGAGATATTGAAAGCGAGTGGTCGGATACCTGGAACTTTACAACGGAGAAACAGGGCAATATACCCGATAAAATTGACCTGGTGTTCCCACCGAATAACAAAGACAAAATCAGAAAAACCGACCTGCTTCAGTGGAACAGCGCTCCCGGCGCCGTATCATATACTTTGCAGATTTCTAAACTAAAGAGTTTCCAGACTATTGAGCAGACTATCGAAAACATTAAGGACACCTTCTATGTTTATGCCGGCCTTGCAGACGGCAACAGGTATTACTGGCGGGTAAAGGCAGTGTATAACGGTGAGGAAACCGGCTGGTCGGATATCTGGAGTTTCTTTACTGAATCCCAGCTTGCGATACCTGTATTAATATCTCCGGCCAAGGATGCTCCATCTGTCTATCAGGATCTCAAGCTGGAATGGGAAGCAGTTACAGGGGCAGATTTCTATGGCTTACAGGTATCCAAAAATATGGATTTCAACGAGTATTCAAGTGATGAAAATCCGCTAATTATCGATGAGACTAACATTGCTAATACATACACAGACAGGAAATTCGACAGAAGCACAAAGTATTACTGGCGGGTGAACCAAAGTACAGGCGGCGTAATGAGCGCCTGGTCCGAAATATGGAATTTCACAACAGACGATGTAAGTATTGTTAACGACAAAGAGGCAGGAATACCTTACTTTGCCGCCAATCCTAATCCGGTCGGGAATACTGCTATCATCGAATTCAGCATTTCAGGCAACTGCACAGCGGAATTAACTGTATGCAATTCCATCGGCGAGGTAGTAATCAAGCCTCTGTTGCTGCATTATACCGGTGGCACGATGAGTGTTCCCGTCTCATTTGCAGGCTTGCCCGAGGGAGTATATTTCATAAGGCTCAGCGGCATTGGAGAATCAAAGACATTGAAGGTAGTTGTTATTAAATAGAGCTTTATTCAATCTTTCAAGGAGGAACTGTTACCTTTATTGGTAATCAGTTCCTTTTTTATTGTAATTTGGTTTATAAGAATTTTGTTTATATATTGTAATCCTATGAAATATATTATATTTATATTAGTTCTAAGCGGATTAGCTGGATGCGATAGGATTGCCGGCAGCAAACAGCCCGCAGATGCACTCGATGCAGAATGGAAGGTATTTTCCACATCGGAATACAGTATAAGCTATCCTGAAACCTGGGAGTTCGACAATTCCGGCGGGGACGGCTCAGCTTTTTTTATTATAGCTGGCAGAGACGAACCCGAAGACGCCTTCAGAGAGAACATAAGCCTGACTGTTAAGGACTTATCCGGTTTTTGCAATGACCTGGCTGTGTTTACAGATATGACACTTTCGCAGACAAAGAAGGAAGTTAAAAATGCCGTGTTCTCGGAAGTCATAAAGCTTACCGGAAGCGACGGCGAGACTGAGTCCGTTGTGTTTTCGGGGGATTACGGCGACCTTAGGCTCCAGTGGAAGCAGTATTACAAAATTGCAGGCAGCCAGGCTTATATATTAACATTCTCCGCACAAAAACATAAGTACACGGATTATCTTAAGGTTGCCGACAAAGTATTCAACTCGTTTCATTTAAAAGGCTCTGCGGCTGCAAACTAAAAACAGCCCTCCCCGGCATAGGGGAAGGCTGTATTCTATGGTATGCCCTTGCTATTTGATACTTTAGTCGTTCTGCGGGTTGGCCGATTCTTCAACACATACCATTCTCAACTGCTCGTCGGTCATCGACTCCATGTTTTTCAGCACACCGGCTGGGCACAGAAATGTATTGCCGCTATCTGTTTTAATCCACTTTATGCCCAAATCCTGTTTTATCATTCTTGTTTCGTTATTCATTTTATCCTCCAAAATATATTTTAAAAAAAATTACTAATTTATACATTTATTATACATACATATTCATTGTCGAATTATTTGTATTATTATTGTATAATATTTTCATTTTTTTTTATTTTTTTTTAATCTTATATTATGGTTGATCAAGACGCTGATTAATACAGCAAAATCATCTTATTAATCGATCGAGTCCAATTGTTATTATTACAATACCGGCTAAGCCAACTGATTACACTAATTGAATCACTGCCTTTGTCAGCCCATTTCAAACTTCAAAGATCAAAAATATTCAGCCTGCGAAAATACATCAAGCAACAGGAGCTTCGGCACAGGGGCCATCTCCGCAAATGCAGGCGCAATCACCCCTGGAAGAGAGCTGGGGAATGACACTCCGCTCCTGCTGTGCTATTCCGCCATTCAATTCATTCAATTCTATTTTAGCCCCGCCTAACTTATTATTTAGCCATTTTCGCCCGAAAAAACGCGATTTCGGTAAAATTCCGGTAAACTTTTTCCCGGGGTGGTTTCCACCTTCGGAC
>DAINRZ010000486.1:0-3376 GCA_036741575.1 Kapaibacterium sp. (SeqCode) | reverse complement strand
TTGTATGAGAGGCAATATCTGTGCTTGGCTTGCCGTGGAAAGCAACTATTGCCAGCCTGAACATATAAAATGCAGTCATGCCGGCAGCTCCGAACCCTATAATAGGTATCAGCCAGTTAAGGCCGCCTGTTAGCTGTGCAAAGGCAAGCGTGGCAGCCAGGATACCGTCTTTGCTAAGGAAGCCGGATGTAAGCGGTACACCGGATATTGCTAATGTTGCAAGCAGGAAAGTAAAATAAGTTAGCTTCATGTTTTTCCGCAGCCCGCCCATATTGCGGATATCCTGCGGGTCCATGTCGTGGTTGTGCGAATGGTGCATCGATATATGCATAGCATGGATAACAGAGCCGGAACAAAGGAACAATGCCGCTTTGAACCAGGCATGGGTAACTAAGTGGAAGAAGCCTGTCGTGTAGGCTCCTACGCCAAGCGCCATAACCATATATCCAAGCTGGCTGACGGTTGAATACGCCAGGACACGCTTAAAGTCAACCTGAGTTATGGCAATGGTGGCAGATATAAACGCTGTAATTGCGCCAAAGAATGCTATGAATGTAAATGCGCCTGCGGTAAACATCGGGAATACCCTTGCCACCAGGTAAACGCCGGCGGCAACCATCGTAGCGGCATGGATAAGGGCGCTGACGGGTGTCGGGCCTTCCATAGCATCGGGAAGCCATACATGCAGAGGGAACTGAGCCGATTTACCTATTGCCCCGCAGAAAATGAATATTCCTGCAAGTGTGAGCATTGTTTCACTGTCGAAGGGCAACAATCCGGTACCAATGCCTGCAAATACATCATCGAACATTACACTGCCGTATGTGGTAAACAATATCATGATGCCGATAAAGAATCCCAGGTCGCCAATCCTGTTGGTAAGGAAAGCCTTTTTGCCAGCATAAGCCGCAGAGTCTTTTTCGTACCAAAAACCGATTAAAAGGTAAGAACTAAGCCCAACGAGTTCCCAGAAAACGTACATGAATAAAAAGTTGTTTGCAAGGACAATGCCCAGCATCGAAAAAGTGAAGATACCAAGGTAAGCGTAGAACCTGGGATACCTTTTGTCTCCGTGCATATATTCGATGGAGAACAAGTGCACAAGGAAACTGATCAGGGTGACGACAATCAGCATTATTGCCGCAAGATTATCAACCCCGATACCGACCCTGAAGTCGTAGCCGGCAATAGAAAACCATGTAAACTTATATTGAATTAATCCGTTGCCAACGAATAGCCCCGTTGCCCCTTCGGAGGCAACATCGGCAAAATTGCCCCACAGCTTCGATACAAAGACACTCAGCGCCAGAAGGAAATCGATGCCAAGGATGGCAGTGCCGATATATGCGCTCGGTTTGCCTATCCTTTTGCCGAAAAATATTAGCGCTAAGAATCCGAATAGCGGAAACAGCAGGATTATCGCTGATATTATTAATAATGTTTCAGGTGTCATATCCTATTACATTCATTTATTAATTAAATTGTTTACTCTTTTAGTTTATTAATCTCGTCAACATTAACGTGCTTGAAGTTCTGGTAAATATTAAGCACGATTGCGAGAGCTACCGCCGCCTCGGCTGCTGCCAGCACAATGACGAAAACCGCTGCCACCTGCCCGTCGATATTTAGGCCCCCAAATTTGCTGAATGCAAGGAAATTGATATTTGCCGAATTCAGTATTAGTTCGAGGCCCATAAGGACAAGGATTGCATTCTTGCGGGTAACGATTGCTATTATGCCAAGGCAAAACAGTATTATACTTACTATCAAATACTCTGTTAAGCCAACTCCCATTTTTTATCCTGTTTATTTAATTTATATAATTTTCAATTAATTAAATTATTTATTTAATAAATTACTTTAAGTAATTCTATTTCCTTCGGGCAATTTTAGCAGCGCCCACAATTGCAATTAGCAACAGCACAGCTGCAACCTCGAATACGATAAGGTATTCGCCCATAAGGGCTTTGCCGATTGCCTCGATTGTGCCGGCATCGGTAGGTGTAGCTTTTTCGGCCGAGAGAAACCATTCTGCATTTGCAAACACAAGGCCAAAGGTTATTATGACGGCCAGGCCTGCAAGCCCTGCCAGCATATAGGCGCCTTTGCCGGTAAAGCCTTTCTTCATGTCCAGCTTGTCGATATTTGTGGTAAGCATTACTGCAAATATTATCAGAACCAGTATGCCACCCACATATAGCATCAACTGCGTCACAGCAAGGAAATCGGCCAGCAGCAGCACATAAAGCCCTGCAATTCCAAGCAGGGTGAACAGCAACGAAAATGCCGAATACATCATGCTTTTGGAAAAAGCTACCATTGCAGCCGATACAACAGTCACTACTGCAAAGACATAAAATAATATTGTAATAATTTCCATATCAATTATTTATTGAATTTAACATTTTATTCACTTTTTGCCTCATCTGTTTTCTTGGGCGCTGCTGCTGCGGCTTTGGCCTTTGCTTCCTTTTGCTTCTGGGAATAGTCTGCTGCCAGCTTCTCTTTTTCTTTGGCTTTTTCAGGAGTCATATCCGAGAACCTGTAGTATAATTCGTCCCTGTCGTGTACTGAGTATTCGAATTCAGGCGTCATGACAATCGCTTCTGTCGGGCATACAATTGTACACAAGGAACAGAAACAGCATTTTGCAAAGTCGATATCGTAGCGGCTCACCCACAGCTTGCGCTTCTGCTCTTCCACTGTGCCGTCGTCTTTGGGCACTTTAAGCTTGGGGTCCTCCGGATCGTCCGGAGATACCTTGATTGTCTCGACGGTAATGCAATTCACAGGGCACTCGCGAGCGCAGCCCATACACCCGTTGCACCTGTCTGTATGCAGGAACAGCCTGTTTCTGGCATTAGCCGGCATCTTGTCGGTTCCGGCTTCCTCAGTTGGGTGCACGTTCGGGTACTGAACGGTAACATTCCGTTCGAACAAATGCTTGAAGGTAATCTTCATCCCTATCAGGGCCGTGTAGAACCCGCCCCATATTTCTCTTAGATAATTAAAATCCGACATCTATATTATACCTCCGATAATCTGAATTAATGCAACATTCCCCAGAAACTTGCCGCCAGGAAGCATACGAACGATACAGGCAGCAGGACCTTCCAACCCAGGAACATCAGTTGATCGACCCTGAACCTGGGCAGTGTCCACCGTAGCCAAATCTGCAGGAACACAAAGAAGAATGATTTGCCAATAAACCACATGGGCTGCAGGTAAGGTTGGTTTAGGAATTCGCCGAAGGGCGAGTTCCAGCCGCCGCAGAACAGTATTGTAGTAACTGCCGCTACCACAAACATGTTGGCATATTCGGCAAAGAAAAACATTGCAAATTTCATTCCGCTGTATTCTGTATGGTAGCCTGCAA
>DAINRZ010000485.1:0-3396 GCA_036741575.1 Kapaibacterium sp. (SeqCode) | reverse complement strand
GTTCTACGATTACCTTACAGACGAAGATGTCGAGCAACCCGAAATCGAAGAAATTAATGCGCATGACATCAGTCCGTTCCTGGGGTGGCTTCACGACAAAGGTCACAATAAAGCCACCCTTCGTTTGAAAATATCGGCTATTAAGTCGTTCTTTAAATATTGCCACAAAATGGAGTTTATCGAGAGCAATCCGGCCGCTCTCGTCCGTACTCCTAAAAATGACAGGAAACTGCCTACATTTCTGCTTAAAACTGAAACGGAGAACCTGTTTATTAAAATCTCCGATGAAGGCCCGATAGCCCTGCGCAATATGGCTCTGCTGGAACTTCTCTACGGTTCCGGCCTAAGGGTCAGCGAGGCTCTCCAGCTCGATGTGCCCGATATTGCCAATGGGCAAAACCAGGTTAAAATCAAGGGCAAGGGTAATAAGGAAAGGATAGTTCCCATAGGTAAACAGACACAAAAAGCAATAAACGAATACCTGAAATCGAGGGGTGAACTACTTAGAAACCATGAAGAAAGCGCTTTGTTTGTCTCCAAACGCGGCAAAAGGCTAAATTCAGTCGGTGCATACAGGATTGTAAACAGCGCCCTGCAATCGATTACAGAATCTAAGAAGAAAAGCCCTCACGTGCTAAGGCATACTTTTGCCACCCATTTGCTTGATAACGGAGCCGACATTACGGCAGTAAGCAATATGTTAGGGCATTCATCGCTTTCGACAACACAGATATACACCCACGTTTCCGTCGAAAGGCTCAAGGAAGTCTATAAGAAAGCCCATCCCAAAGCATAATATTCAATAATCAGATACCTGCACCGGTTGCTATAAGTATCTAAAAATTCAAATTTTCTAGTTTTTCGTTCCCTATTTTCCCATTGGAGTTTCGATATCTACTTTTACCGTACGGCTATAGCACCTGCCCTGAGGAGTTTCATTCGGGTAAAGCAGCATATCGCTTCCCACGGGAACAGTTTTCAGGTTTGCCGGTTTAACATTAAGAAGTTTCCTGGTTTCCTGAATCCTCCGGTCGGCAAGCTGCTTGTTGTATTCAGGCGTACCAATTCTGTCAGTATAGCCATAAACAGTAACTTTAGATTCAGGTTCAATTTTAGAATTGATATCCGAAATAATCTTGTTATGATCTTTAGTCAGGGTTGCTTTATCGAAATCGAAAAGAATAAGCGAGAATCGCTCGATCCTGTGGTCTTCCTTGATTTCGTAACGCTTTTTATTAATGGTTAACTGGCTGATTTTGGTTTCGTGAACGGTCTGTGTTTTATTACCTTCGTTATCGATGGCAGTCATTTTAATTGTAACGGGCGATTCCAGGGCAGGCATGGGAGCTTCCTCAACGTTCCAGTTCAGGCTGCCGGGCAGGTCTTCGCCTGCGTACTGCCTTAGCAGAGCTCCGTCCTGTTCGATAGTAATATCCCAGGATTTTAACCCGTTGGATGCTGTTACTTCGGGCACAATCTCTACCCTCGGGGGTGTGGACGTCCTTATTACGTCCTTCTGAGTCAGGTATTTAAGTAATTCGTAATTATCAGACGAAATCTCGGCCCTCTGGTTTTCAACCTGGCCGTCGGGGATCATATTATTGCTTGGGTTTGTCGGCAATCCCTGCTGCCTGACAGCAATCCTCGAGGGATTTATATCCCAGACATCGACCAGGTAGTTTTTAATGGCATTTGCCCTGTCCTGGGATAGCTGCATGTTATTCTCCTCGGAGCCAAGGTTGTTATTGCAGCCGGTAACCGTAATCTTCGAATCGGGCAGTTCTTTCATCCGTGAACCGAGAATATTAAGCATATCTGAATATATCGCCAGGGTATTCCATGGCAGCTTCTGCTCGTCAAATCCTGATGTGCCGCTCCTGTCTAAAATTTTCAGGCCGGAACCGTCCAGGCCTGCACTGCCGCTTCTGAAGAACACATAAGGCAGCAGCGGGAAACCTTCTTCGGCTTCAATTTCTTCGATTACCAGAGTCGGGTTCTTCTGCCTCGTTCCGTCGGGGGCAATACCTGTTACCGTCAGGGCAGCGTTCAGAGAAAGCGCTTTAGGTATATGCTTTTCGTAATGTTGATAGATAGTAGTTTTCCTTACAATTGCATCGGTTTTCTTAGTCTCTTTTACGCTCTCTCTTTCCGATATCAGCCTGACTTCTTCGCGGCTGACGCCTGCATCGGAAATCAGCATAGTATCCCTGACATACTCTGTTTCATCGATATATGGTAATTTATATACCGGAATTATTGGTATTTTCAGTGCTGCGCCAAGATATAGGAAATGCGGCTTCCAGTTTATCGTATCGTTCGAAATATTGGTAAAATTATAGTAAAAGCGGGCTTCGGGCGTCAGGTATAGCTCGTCGCCTATAGGCAGGTCGTATCCCAGACCGGCATAAACCCCAAACTGGAATTTATTTAATTCCGGAATCTCTCTTTTATCATAAACATTCCACAAGCGGGAGCCGTTCAGAAAAGTGACGTCATTAGGCTTGGTAATCATCTCCTGCTGCGAAAATTCCCCGGTCAGCAGGTAACCAAACCTTAGCCCCAGGGTGCCGTAAAACTTATCGATGAAATAATAATCAAGCCCTATGTCGAGCCCGATTCCTCCTAATACCGATTCAATTTTATGTTCTGATTCAACATCGTCAGTACCTGTATAATTATCATTTGGGGTATTTCCAATTATAGTATCCCTGATTAAATCGGCATTCATGTTATTGTATCCCAACCGGATATCCAGCCTCAGGTCGTGCCCTTCAATCCTGAAAGGCAGAATAAAAAGCCCTCCCAGCGAATAGCCTATGCCGCTGCCCGACTGGAAACCGGGGCTGCAGCAAAAGGTATTGGGCAGGTTCCGGAAATCGGCTGAATGCATGTTTATATTAACGCCGCCATAAGGGCCAAACCAGAAACTCGGCGGATAAACAGGCGGCTGCCCTTCTTTTTGTGCCAGCGCATTATTCAATACAAAAGCACAAAGGAAAACAGCGATGAATATTGAATATTTGAAGAATTTAATCATAATTTTCATTCCAACAATAATTATCATTACTTAATAATATAAACAGTCTCAATTGCTGTCGATGTAGGCGAAACCACCCTGATATAGTACAATCCGGTGGAAATGCCGGAAATATCCATATCCACATCGTATTCATTGCCGTTATTGTTTTGAGCATTCCAGCTATATACTTTGTGAACAGCCCCCGTAATATCTATCAGCTCTGCCGTGTGCAGCCCTTTTTCCAATGCAGTAACTGTGATTTCCACAGCATCGGAAGCTGGATTAGGTATTATTTGTATTGCCAACGGGAATGCCGGAGATAGCAGCCTGTCGCCACCGCTGCGGCATATCCTGAACAATATACTGCCGTTTTGGGT
>DAINRZ010000484.1:0-3400 GCA_036741575.1 Kapaibacterium sp. (SeqCode) | reverse complement strand
CTATTCTCTTTCTGATGCAATATTGTAAACTTCCCCTATATCTCTTTTCGATATTGCGATTATAAAAACGACAAGTTCACTTTCTACAATTTTATAAACGATTCTTAATTTCTTTTTCAATAAATAAAGTTTGCGGAATCCTGTTAAATTCATTCCTGCTTTATTGCCAAGATAGTCTCCTAATTCAGGATTTTCGGATAGCTTTTTTATTTGCATAAGCACAAATATTTTTAATGAATTATCAAGGTTATCGAGGTCTTTTACAGCTTCTTCATGGAAAACAATCTTATAACTCATTCTCGTTAATTCCATTTTTTTCGAGTACTTTTTCCCACGAAACTAAGCCCGCATTGCTATTGCCCATCCTGTCATTAATAATTTTAAAAATCTCGGCGTGCTCAGCAAGGCTTTCCTTTTCGCATAGCCTGTTATATTCTTCTACTGGTATAATTACGGCATCGAGCTTATTATTGCGTAAAACGGCTATTTTATCGAGGCTCCCGCTTTTAAGGCTTTCGAGCAGTTTCCCGAAATTTCTGGCAATATTTGTTGCTGACTGCAATTCTTTTTCTGTATATTTAACCATGTTCTATCCAAAATACATATAATAATATGTACAATAATACGAATATTATTATGTATTATTTTATGATATTTTAAGAAAATTAAGTTCTCTTACTCTCCTACAATATAAGCCCTTTTAATATAATCTAAGTTGGGAAACTCACTTTTCAGCATTTCATTGATATTTCCCTCAAAGGAATTCAGTTTTATTCTGGGCTCGTCATTGTAACCGGTGAATACGCTGTTTATAACTTCCATCCCCGAACTGACAATGCCAAACGCAGGGAATCCGTTTACTCCGCCGTAGGTGACAGTGTCAAGCCTGACGTTGTTTTTCAGGTTGATGAATAATTGCGTTCCACGGCTGTTGACGCCGGCCCTGGCGAAAGAAATAGTTCCCGTCTCGTTGCTTTTCAGCACAGGTTCATCGACAAGGATGTGTTTCGACCATGCGTTATCCAGCACAGTATCTAATGTGCCGAACTGAATAACGAAATTGGGAACAGCCCTGTATATGGGAATATCGGTAAAGTAATTGCATTTTATCAACTGGTAGAATCTGTCCACAGCCAGCGGAGAAAATTTTCTCTCGGCAATTATTATGAAATTACCCTTTGTTGTTTCAAACTGAACACTGAATTTCTCGGGCGATGCCAGGCTAAGCAGCTCAGGATCGTAGCCCTTCGTTGCCGGTGTTTTCATAGAGCAGGTGGTGGCTGCTGCTAATACTGCAAGGAAAATCAATAGCCTGCGGATGTAAATGATTAACGATATGGTTTGCATAGCCTAACCCCATTGTTTTTTTATAATTATTATACTCTAAATTATTAAAAATAAAGCTAAACTGCAAAGAAAACTATATTGCTGCCTTATATATAGCGAATTATATGTGTAATGGATTGAGGATTTTATCGGTTAAAAAAACTAAAAAATCCCGAATAATTGGCTGCTGCTATAGTGAAAAAACAATATTAACTGAATATTATATCTGCCCTCACCTTGTAAAACCACTCGCAATATTCAATAGTGCTCAAATATAAAAGCATTCTGTCTGTACATATCTCCAAATCATTTGATTTATGGATATGCCGGGCTATGTTGCAGTTGGATAAAGGGTGCTCAGTACCTGTCCAGAGTGAAACTCTCGCCTAAGTAACGCTTGCGTACGTCTTCGTTTTGGGCAATTTCCTCGCTTGTGCCCGATGTAAAAATATTGCCGTCTATCAGTATATAGGCCCTGTCAGTAATAGAAAGGGTTTCGTGGACATTATGGTCGGTTATCAGCACCCCAATATTATTGTCCTTGAGCCTTGCCACAATGTCCATAATATCCTCGACGGCGATGGGGTCTATGCCGGCAAATGGCTCATCGAGCAGGATGAAGCGGGGGTCGGTGGCCAGCGCCCTTGCAATTTCGCAGCGGCGGCGCTCACCGCCGGAGAGCATATAACCCTTGCTTTTTCGTATATGTTGAATGCCGAAGCTTTCCAGCAGTTCTTCGAGCCTGTCGCGGCGCATCTTTCGGTTCATCGACTGCAGCTCCAGTATAGCCCTGATATTCTGCTCGACGCTCATTTTCCTGAATACCGAAGCTTCCTGGGGCAGGTAGCTGATTCCAAGCCTGGAGCGCTTATACATGGGATCGTTGGTTATCTCCCTGCCGTCGAACCACACCCTGCCCTCGGTGGGCTTAATCATCCCGACAATCATATAGAAAGTAGTTGTTTTGCCAGCACCGTTGGGGCCTAAAAGGCCAACAACCTCGCCCTGCCTTACTTCGAGCGATACACCTCTGACTACTGTCCTTTTGTGGTATTTCTTCAGTAGGCCATCGCCTCTGAGAATGCTTTGGTTGCGAATTTCGTTAGTATTTATCATAGCAGCTTAAAGCTAATTTCCTTTTCTTTATCGTCCCTCAGCACCTTTAGCTTAACCTTATCCCCCTTCAGGTTGTCGAACATATTGATATAATAGTCTTCTTCGCTAACGGCTTTATTGCCGTTTATTTCCTGAATGATGTCGCCGGGCATAATGCCTGCCTTGTCGGCTTCGGAGCCGCGCTCAATTGCAACGATAACAATGCCTTCGGTTGTGCTTATGCCTAAATATTTAGCAATTTTCTCATCAATAGCCCTTATTTCGATACCGGTCGAAAAATCACGGTTTATTTCCTTGTGTTTTTTAATTATTTCGACAATCGATTTTACCCTGCTGATAGGTATTGCCCAGCCAATGCCTATACTGCCGGCGCCCTGTCTCGTTTGAGCAGTAGAAAAAATCATAGTATTGACACCAATAACTTCGCCCAGGGCATTCAACAACGGCCCGCCGGAATTGCCCGAACTGATGGCGGCATCGGTTTGTATCATGTCTTTGTAAACCCTGCCTTCCTGAAAGAAATTAAGCCCGCTATTGGAGATGACGCCTACTGTAACGGTTGGCTTGGCATTCCTGTCGAAAAGCCCGAATGGATTGCCGAACGCGATGACCCATTCCCCGGTAATGATTTCGCTGCTTTGGGCCAGCTTGAGGAAAGGGAAATTATCCCCCTTGATTTTTAGCAGGGCAACATCAGTGACCCTGTCGGAGCCTATTATTTCGGCATCGTGCTTCTTGCCGTCGGTAGTGGTAACGATTACTTTGGTAGCATCGCCTGCCACATGGTGATTTGTAATGATGTAGCCATCAGGCGAAATAATAAATCCCGAGCCCAAGCCCCTGATTTCGTATTCACGATAGCGCGAGCCGCCTTCCCTGCCGCCAAAATATCTGCGGAACATAGGATCGTCGAAAAACATTTCGAACGGGTCCTGGTACTTTACTTTCTGCACCTGAA
>DAINRZ010000483.1:0-3413 GCA_036741575.1 Kapaibacterium sp. (SeqCode) | reverse complement strand
GCGTGTCTGGAGCGTCAGCACGAAAGCCCTGTTGCCGTCTGCGTCAACAGTTACACCTGATAGCCTGCCTGGAATTTTCCTTACATATTGCTGCTTGGTGGCAAACAAACCGAGATAAGGGCCGCCGTAGTTGAGCGGAATGCCGAGCGATTGGCCTTCGCCTACTACTATATCTGCATTGTATTCGCCCGGAGGCGCCAACATGCCGAGCGATATCGGCTCGACGGCTGTAATGAACAATGCCTTTTTGGAATGTGCAATCTTTTCAATTGAGTGTACATCCTCGAGGTTGCCGTAAACGTTGGGATGCTGCACTATAACTGCTGCAGTGCTGTCCGAAATTGCTGCATCGAGCGCGGCAAGGTCGGCAGTACCGTCTTCGGCAATAAATGTTTTAAAAGTAAATTCCCTGCCCGAAGAAACTGTTTTAACTACTTTGAAGTACTGAGGATTAATCGAACCGGCAATAAGGAACTCTTTCCTGTTATTTTGTGCATTTGCCATCAGGCAGGCCTCGGCCATAGCGCTGCCGCCGTCGTAAAGCGAAGCATTGGCCACATCCATACCCGTCAGTGTGCATATCATCGACTGGAACTCGTACATAGCCTGCAGAGTGCCCTGCGACACTTCGGCCTGGTATGGCGTATATGCTGTCCTGAATTCGGGCCTGTCTATTATCGAAGTAACCATGGCAGGCACATAGTGGTCGTAGGCGCCTCCGCCCAAAAAGCAGACATACTCTTCTGCCGACTTGTTTTTCGATGCATAAGAAGCAAGCAACTTGTAAACTTCGTATTCAGATAGCTGCGGCGGCAGGTCGAGCTCGCCTTTCAGCCGTATATTCTGTGGTATATTTTCAATCAATCCCTCGAATGAAGAAACTCCGATTTTCTCCAGCATTTCCCTGCGGTCATCGTCCGTGTTCGGTATGAATGGCATTTAAACTACTCCTTTTTATCCTTTTTTATCCCGTAAACTAAAAAAACATACAAAATTATGGGATATAAACCTGTTTTCAAAAAAAACTTACTTAATAAATTTCAGGGCTTCTTCTGCTGCATCCAGAGAAGGCTGTGTAGAAAGACCGCTGCCTACTGCGCCCTTCATCCATAGCTGTGGAACTATCCTGCCCTGCGAGAGCATTCTTTGCATCTGCTCGGCCAGGTTTTTGTTCTCTATATATTTCTCTATCTGGAACTCGATTACATGTCCTATTGGATATGCCGAAAGATACAGCGGATTGTCTATCATGTGCGAATATATAGCCAGGATAGGCTGGTCTTTTACACCAAAAATATCTGCGTAATATTTATTCCAAATATCCTTTGCAATAGATATTACAGCTTCTTTTAATTGCTGCTCGTTGGCTTCGGGGTGATCGTAGAGCCATTTCCATACGTTCATATCCACAAGCGATACGCCCATAATCTCGTACGTAGCCCACAGATTGTCCAGCGCCAGCATGTGTTTTTTATTGGGATTCTCATCTTTTTTGCCGAGCAGCTCCAGGTCGCGTTTTTGGAATACGAATGCCCATGCTTCTGTGAAAGCAGTGTTGGGTACGCCTTTGAGCATGAAATAATCTACATCGTGCAGGGTGATAGTCTGCTCCACATTGTGGCCGAATTCATGTACGGCAATATTGTAGCCTTTGTAATCCATACCGTCTTTGCCTATACGTGTACGCAGGTAGGATTTCATCGACTTCATCTCGGCGCCGAGCGCATGCCCCGGCCCGCGCGAGGGTTCCACTTCTATCAGTTGGGATATCCTGCGTGCATTTTCTGCCGTAAATCCCAGTTTAACCATGATATTCGGCAGGTCGGCAGCAAAAGCCTTCCTGTCGGGGTATTTCGATTTAGTAATTTTGTCCAGGTCTGCTTCGTTGACGGAACTCCTGGCTTTAAATCCGTCGTACCAGATATCGAAGGGCTGTAGCTCCCTGCCGAGCCTCTGCTTTATCAAAGCGCCGACTTTCCTGACGGAGGTCGATGAAACGAAATCGATGAACAGCTTTTCCACCTGTTCCTGCGGAATTTCCATTTCCTGTTCGAATTTCCTTTTAATATATGTCGGGTACTGCGGAGAGTACTTGTCTTCCTGCCTGACGGCTTGGAAATTTGTCAGCAATTTCTTGTAGCGTGTGTTTTGTTCAGGTTTGAAACTAATTTCTTTTCCGCCTTCGAATACTTTGTTCCTAAATGGATTCCATGTGTATTTATTCGAATTTATTACAACTTCCGGGATTTCCTGTGTGATAATTTTTTTCATTACTTCGTAAATGAATTTCTGCTTCTGCAGGCCGTCGCCCTGGCTGTATTGAGATTTTAGTTCATCGCGCAGATTCCAGTGGGTAATCAGCTTCTTTTCTTTTGGGAAGTATGTCTTACCGTTCTCGTCCACCAGGAATCCGACATAAATATTGTATGCGGCAATATAAGCGTCGGCATTGGTAATGGCTTCGGTAATACGCTGCAGGATATCGGCAGGCACGCGCGAGGTAAACAGGTCTCCCATCCGGGCATATGCCCACTGCTTCGAGGTCCAGGTTGCGCCCATAGATTCTTTTTCTGCAAGTGAGTAGGCCGGGAAATTAAGAATTATATGGAATGCCAGCCTGTTGGCAAAGAAATCGTCCTTTAGGTGAGCCATAGGAGAATAACCTGCAAATATTTCATCGACATCGAGCATGTCGTAAATATCCAGGTCGAGCGGCTTCCTAATATCGACAATCATCCTTGTAAAATATCCGCCAATAGTTTCGAAGTTTTGCGAGAGCCTTGCAAAAAGCTGGTCGAGTTCACTGCCGGTAGGTTTATAATTATCTGTACAGAATCTGATGAAATCTTCGGGTTTGCCGTCCGATTCTTTCCAAAGGGCTGCTGCCTGGGCAGTTCCCCGTTCAATCCTGGATTTTTCGGCATTGCCGTATTTTGTGGCCAGATTGCTGACTGCCTGGCTAAGAGTTTTGCCGTCTATATAGGATTTTTCAGTGGTTTTCTTAGCCATAGCCACCCCGCTGCATAGTAATAAAATAACTAACAATAGCCATATACGCGATTTCATATAATCACCTTTAATAATATATCTAACTTGTTAAAAATCTAAACGACAAATTAACAAGATTTGCAGATATAAGGAAATATTTTGAAAGCGGAGAGCATTAAAAATTGGGTAATTATTGTTAAATCCATCCGATGGTATAGCGCCACCGGATGGATAAAAATAACATACTAATCGAGGAAATGGACGAACAGGCCGTCGCGCAGCTTTGGTTCGAACCATGTTGACTTCGGGGGCATTATTTTGCCTGCATCGGCTATAGACATCAGTTCATCTACAGATGTCGGGTACATTGCAAATGCCACCTGCATCTCGCCTGAATCCACCCTGCGCTCCAATTCGCCCAGGCC
>DAINRZ010000482.1:0-3413 GCA_036741575.1 Kapaibacterium sp. (SeqCode) | reverse complement strand
AATAAAAACCATTAACCACAAAAAAAACTAAAACTATTATTTTTTTATTCAATATAACAATTTTTATTAACGATTTTATTGATATTATAGTTAATTTCCAATTGCCTAATCCCAGTCATTCTATCAAAATCTGCTGCCCTTGCTTGCGAAATTAGTTTACCAGTTTCAAAAACAAAACGATTAACCTTAAGAGTCAAAGACTACATACCTTTTCAGCGCCAGCATTGTATCATCACCCCTCCCCCCCCTTCTTCCCCACCACAAAATACAGTGGTAGATTCTGTTTTAGCCTGCCGGTATCTATGATTTCAAAATTACATTCTTCGAATGAGCTAATAAGCATCTGATTTTTGAATGCCTTAACGCCGGGGACCAATCCTATTTTATTTCCAATTGTGAGGATAGTCTTCAGCAGGGGCATTTCCCCCACAAATGGCGTTACCGAAATAATCAGCCCTCCGGGTTTTAACAGCTCATGAATCCTGCTAATCGCCGCTTGTGTATCTTCAAGTAAATGCAGTATATTAAAAGCCGTGATAAAATCGATTGAGCTGCTCTCGAACCTGCTGTCGAAAATTGTAGTCCTGAGATACTCGATGTTTTGGATATTACGCTCCTGGGTTTTTCTTTGTGCAATTTCAATCATTTTTGATGATATATCGACGGCATAAACTTTTTTCACTTTGTGGGCAATTTCGTTGCACACCAGACCGGTACCACATCCCAGGTCCATAGCCGTATCATCGGGTTTGAGTCCGTTTATCCATTTGTCGATAAAACACAGGTATGTTTCTTCGAATTTCTTTTCTATTTTATCGTACCTGTTCGAAGTTCTGTCCCAAAACTTTTCTGCCTTTTTAACGGTTTCCATCATTTTATCCTATTCAAGATTGTATTAGTTTAGGTTCACGTCTGCCGAAGCCTAAAAGCCAGGCCGCAACGGCTCCCGACAAGGTCATTGCTGTTGCGCTGCAGGCATAATCGACAAAAACCGTCGCTTCGGAAAAAAAGTTGGATGAAGCATAAAGTCCAAAGTTCACGGAGGCCCAGAAAAGGGCGGCAAGGATAGCGCCGTATTTCAGCCCCGAAACAAATGAAGAAGCACCAGACCATTTAATAACCGTCGTTATCAGGAAGCCCATTGCCAGGGATGTTACAACCATCGCCCACATAATCAGCCCGTCTGGCCCCCTGTGAAGCTGCTTGGTAAACTCTTCAGATACAACAGGATTAGAATGGTAAATACTTTTCAGAATAAAAAAATAAGCGGCAGCATTGAGCAAAAGGTTAACAACCGAGGTGATAAGCCCCGTAAATATAAATTTCCAGTTCATAAATTTCCCCTTAGATTCCTTTATGCAACATTAATTACCACATTGCCCTTTTTGTGGCCTTTTTCCACGTACTTATGGGCTTCCACTATTTCATCTATTGAGTATTCCCTGTCGATGACGGTTTTCAATTTATCTGCCTCGATAAGTTCCTTTATGTGTATCAGGTCTTTTACCTTTAACACAATATTACCCGAAACTTCCAAAGCGCTGATATACTTCCCCTGAGGTGTAAGTGATACCTTGCGTTTATTCCGTGGAATTTTGCCGACTGTATCATATACTAAGTCCCATTTCTCACCCGTTTGGGTGAAATCCTGCCGGGTGTAGTCGATTACTTTATCCGCTCCCAGCGATTTAACAAGCTCATGGTTTGCAGCGCTGCAAACGGCAGTCACTTCCGCGCCGTAATTCTTTGCCATCTGAATAGCATAAGTGCCGATACTGCCCGATGCCCCATAAATCAATACCCTATGGCCCTGCCTTACATTTGCCCTGCGCATGTGAATGAGTGCCGTCAGGCTGCCGTTCGATACCGGCGCTGCTTCCTGGTAAGTCATATTTACAGGTTTATGTGTAATTACACCTTTTTCGGGTATGCAGCAGTACTCGGCGTGGCCGCCGAACCTGAATTCGGTGGATGCAAAAACAGCATCGCCAGGCTTAAAAAGTGTAACATCTTTGCCGACGGATTCAACTTCACCGGCAAACTCCATCCCGAGGATGCTTTTTCTCGGTTTGAAGAAACCGATTACAAACCTCATCGCTATCCTGAAAAAGAAATCCTTCACAGGCCCCAGGCCGGGAGCGAACCGGCGAACCTTGGTATCGCCGATATGCACGGTTGTAGCTATTATTTTAACTAATAATTCATTATCCTTTGGAACCGGTTTGGCCACTTCCATAATTTTAAGTAATTCGGCCGGGCCGTATTTTGGGCATACAACAGCTTTCATTTTTGCTCCTTCGCTCATTTTATCTCCTTCTCAGTTTTATTAATTCCGAATAAATCATATGGTTTCTCGCTGAATTTATCATTAGTCGTTAATACCGTCAGGATGGCAAAAGCTATAAAAGCAAGGAGCACAACAAGTTGGCTGCCTGATGTTTTTTGTATTTCCTGCTTGTTTTTCAGGTCGCATACTTCGCCAGGGCAGTATTGAACCTTATCTTTGAAAAACAACGAATAGAATTTGCAGCCGAGGCAAATGCCGAAAGCCGATTCGAAAAACAGGAAGATAAGGCAAATAAGGCAGATAATACCTGTAATTACACTAAATGCATTTACTATGATGAAAAAAACAAACATTATTGCTGCCAATACTACACCAATAATCCAGGCAAACTTCTTTTGCGGGGCCCCCACATATTCCGGTGTCTGGTTGCGCACAATCAGGCGCCCCAAAATCAGGGTTGGTGAAAACCTGGGATTAATAAAAACTCGTATCAGGAAATCGGTAAGGAAAAAAGTAATCACATACTTTATAGGTACAAAGTTCCCTTTGAACACAATAAACATCAATGACAGGAACGTGGCCAGGAACAGGATGCCTGCCGCTGCGCGTATTTCACGCTCATTTAGGACAGGGATTTCGAATCCTTCCACATGTTCACCGAATTGTACAATTTTCTTCATTTCATTTTTCAATCATTTATTTAACTATCTGAAACTAATCTATTTGATCAAGTTACCAAAACTTTTCTGCCAAAAATTAAAATTACACAAACGGAAATACGAAACCAAACAATTAAGGTTTCAGATTTAATATTCTTTTATTTTAAAGTGTTAATAATATTGGTTCTATAACGGTTTGTATGGGTAAATATACGAATTGGTAATCATGTGAAATATATCACAATACGAAAATTGAACTAATCAAAAATCTGTTTAATAAATAATGTTAACACAATCTGTGTTTACACAACAATTGCCAACCATGTGTATTGACAGAAAAATA
Organism: Kapaibacterium sp. (SeqCode); assembly: GCA_036741575.1. Lineage (GTDB taxonomy): Bacteria > Bacteroidota > Ignavibacteria > Kapaibacteriales > UBA2268 > DAINRZ01. The sequence goes on along the minus strand of DAINRZ010000482.1, from coordinate 124 downwards.
GCGGTAGTTAAAAGCGCCCTTTGATTCATCCCGGATTTGCAAGGGAGCAGGTTCCCTTGTTGCATGAACATGTGTTATCAACAATGGGGCTTGCCCCATTGACAGAAAAAATTACCCACAGTTA
>DAINRZ010000481.1:0-3418 GCA_036741575.1 Kapaibacterium sp. (SeqCode) | reverse complement strand
ACTTTTGATTGTAAGGGCACGGCACACACCGCGCCCATACGATAGATATGCAGTAATTGCATTTTTTTAAAATATTTATTTTTTATATCATAAAAACACAGATTGTGTTATCAGAAATTGCATAATATTAACGTACCATTACATTTAGCATAATTGCGAAAATTTTAAAAATTTAGGGATGAGCTTTCGCCCATTCGATGATAACATCGGCAGATTCGAAGTTTCTATCCTTGCCAAAAGCAAGGGAATGAGCTAAAATAGTAACCCCGTCTTTGTTTTTGGAGTTGTAATCGGCCCCCTTTTCCAGCAGGTATTGGCATATTTTGGGATTGTTGCTAAGCATTGCCACATGCAGCGGTGTAAAGCCATGGTACGGGGAATTGGCTTCTATGTTCATCCCTGCTTCCACGAGTACCTTGCATACATCGGCATGGTCATTGGCAGTCTCAGCGCATATATGCAGCAGCGTAAATTTCTGCCTATCGCATCTGGGATCGTCAACGACAGTCATCGTAAGGTCTGCTTTTTTATCTATAAACATCTTTACTATGTCTTTATTAGTGCCCTGAGGGTCGTTCGGCCTCATCACCAGGTGGAACAGTGCCGGCCAGGCGCCATCCTGAAATTCATTGATTAAGTTGCATTTGATATTGATGTTTAAGTTCTTTGCCGAAAGCAATACTTCGAATATCTCTTTGGTTACTGCTTCGTTCCTGGCAGCCACATGCAAGGGTGTATAGCCGTATTGGCTCTCCTGGTGGTTTACATCGCACCCCTTGGCAACCAGCATCTTAGCAGCTTCGAGTACTGTTGCAACATTATCCTCGGTGCATGAACCAAGAATTATATGCAAGGCGTTGGCGTTAGTATTGTCCTGGTGGGCATTTGGATTTGCACCGTTATCGAGCAATATTTTCAGGAAGGCCGGGTCGGCCAGGTAATTGGCATAATCGATAATAATTGCCCCGTTGTTGAAGTTAACGGCAGCTTTGTTCTTTTTGACTGCCGGCTTGAATTGGTCCATATCGCCCCACTGCAGGAACCTGTTAATATCGTTGTAGTCTTCCTGGTTGCCGGCTTGCAGGCAATCAGCAGAAAATATAAACAACAAAACGAATGGTAATACTCTAGTAACCGATTTGAACATAAAAACCCCCGAATAATAGTACAGTATATAACATTAAAAAACAATAATTCAACAAGTATCATTATTCGGGCTATTTGCGCAAATCTTTATAATTAAATTTTACTTTTTATTATACGGTGGGCAGAATAGAGACTTTGCGCTTACCTTATTACAAGTTCTTTTACGGCGTTTCTTCCCAGTTTTTCGTTGAGCTGGCCAATAATACTTACTTTGCGCAGAAGGAGTTCTGCCCTCCAGGTGGAAGATAAAGTACCGATAACAAGTGTGCCTTTGTCGAATGAAAGGACTTTTGTCACCGAAGCAATTTTCTCACCGACAGTATCACTCCAAAGCACCGGTATTTCGAAACCGGTAATAGACTCCTCGATGCCTGTTTCATGCAGAAACTTGCTGATAATGCTCCCCAAAAATTCAGGTTCCGAGGAACGAATTTCGCTCATACAATCCTATTCAATGATAGTAAACCATAATTTGTATAACGGTTAATATTCAGGAATAATTTAAAATAATTAAGGGTTGCCTGTGCGTCTCAGTACAACCCTTAATTGAACCTTTCAGTTCTTATGCCTTGCCATCATATCCGCAGGCAGCTTCTACGTTGCTTCAGTTGTTTACATCGTCGGTTCGCCTTGTTCTATTATGTCCGTTCTCTTTCCATTTCCGCCGATTACGTAGAAGTTGCGGTCAAACCCAATATCAGCCACTTTACCCAAACGTTCATTAATTGCGGGCTTTGCGCCTGTTCCGCTGAAAGGTTCGTACTCTCTACCGAGCCGGTTGTTTGTATTGTTACCCCAAGTCCAAACATTTCCGTTATTATCCATAGCCATGCAGCTATAGTTATTGATAACAATCTTTTTCAGATCAGTCAAATACAATGACAGCACAGGTGTGTGGCAAATCAGTAACTGATCGTGCCCCTGGCAATTGTATGCATTATTACCCCAAGAATATACCTTGCCGCTTGTAGTGACTGCAATATTAAAATCATTTCCTGAAGTAATATACCTGACACTTTCTTTAATATCAACCCTCGAAGGTGATGAATTATAATTATATACATACCCCAATCCAAGCTGCCCTTTATCGTTTGCACCCCAGGAATAGACTAAACCGTTTTCCTTAATGGCAACAGCATGCCGGGAGCCGGCTGCCAGTTCGGCAACATTTTCCAGTCCCCAAATCCTAACCGGTTCATTTGAAGCAGTTAATTCTTCTTCACTTTTCCCGAGTATCCCGTTGTGGTTGCTACCCCATCCCCAAACAGTCAAATCTTCGTTTATTGCAACTGAAAAGTCATCTCCGCTTTTAGTGCCAAACAAATTTAATGTATTGTCTTTCGGGCCTGTAATTGTGTCCTGGCTTTCGCAGGCTACAAATATCATAGCAATTATTGATAAAGCTAAAATCTTTTTCATTGTTTTCCCCTCTCAATCATTTTTCCAAATTTGTTTTCATTCACAATGCTAAATAACGAAATAACATGAGCTTAGTTTGCAACATAAAAAGTGATTTTTTTGTAATATTTCGTTTCCCGTATTCGTAACTATAAATGTTACGTGAGGTTTAAAAGAATGTTACAATTATAGCTTAAATATGATTAGATAGCATTGACCAGATGCGAGATAACGGGATTTTCCATCCCGTTGCGGATATCTACTGTTACAACATCGAACCGGCATTCCATGTCGGAAATTTTATTCACATAGTAATAACCTTCGGCTGTTTTACGCAAATTTTGTTGTTTCCTGAAATCGATTGACTCAAGCGGATCGCCATATGTTTGGTTAGTCCTGAGCTTTACTTCGACAAACACCAATACATCGCCGTCTTTGGCAACAAGGTCTATTTCGCCAAACCTGCCAAATACAAAGTTTCGTTTAATAATAGAATAACCTTTAGCAGCAAGATAATCTGCGGCAATATTCTCACCAAAGTTCCCCTTGGCTTTATTCAGAGTTTTGCCGAAATCGCCGCCCATACCTATTGCTCTGCCGAAAATTTATCGTAATCGTCTTCGATTGGAATAGGGTATTCCCCCGTAAAGCATGCAGTACAATAACTGATGCCCGGGTCTTTTGGCACCGAGTCGAGCAGCTTCTCTTTCGATAAATAACGTAGTGTATCGCAACCTATGGAATTACCAATTTCATCTTCGGAATTAAAATGATTTGCTATTAATTCATCCCTGCTTGGGAAATCCATCCCATAATAACACGGAAACTTGATAGGAGGCGAAGTTATCCTCATATGCAATTCTTTTGGCCCGGC